>CAKZUU010000136.1 GCA_937922175.1 uncultured Gemmataceae bacterium | reverse complement strand
TGTCTCGCGGAGAGGTGTCAGGGCACCAATACCGGACGAACCTTCTTGCATTTCCAGCAACTCCCGTCATATGTTTTACAGCGGCGGCGTCATCATCTGCCGTCCATTGTATGATGTGGCTCAACGCCGCTTATTCCCGCGCCGATCAGGGGGAGCAGTCGCCTCATGGCCGACATTCAAATCAGTTGCCCGGAATGTGGGAACAAACGAGGTGTTCCAGAACAACTCGTCGGAAAGAAGATCAAATGCAAGAAATGTCAGGCGGTTTTTGTCGTGAAGGCCGCATCGGCCAAGTCGGCGACATCGCGGAGCGACGGGGCAATTCCGATCAAAAAAGAGGAAGAGGACGACCGGACCGCCTACGCCCTACGGGATGAGAGCCTTGCCACCCGCTGCCCATTCTGTGCCCTCCCGATGGATCCGCCGGACGCCAAGATTTGCCTCAATTGCGGGTATGACATGTTGAAACGTCGGCGGGTGGATCGCAAAGTCGTCTACGAGCGGACCTTTGCCGATTACCTGCTCTGGCATTTGCCCACCATCGGCTTGACTCTGCTCGTTTTCATCGTTATCGGCGTCACCATTTTTTTGTGCATTCGAGTTTATCCCGAACAGTTCGATAATGCGGTTTTGCCCCCGGGATGTTTTCAGGTTTGGACGGTCATTATCATGTTGTTCGTCGTCTACAAAAGTGGCCGGTTCATCGTTCGCCGACTATTCCGGGAGTTCAATCCACCGGAGAAAGAAAAACGCGGCGAAGAATTGGAAGAGGAATAGGGCGAGTTGAACAAGGGGCGATCAGAGGATCTGTCCTCGGTTGCCCACGAGCGTCAGGGCGAAGATCCCGCCGACGGGTGCCACGGAGAATCGGGACGGATGCTGGCTCAACTCAAAACGTTCGCGCTCGTCGGCATTGACGGCGTTCCCGTCGATGTCGAGGTGGATGCGGTCGGCGGCTTGCCCAAAACCGTCTTGGTCGGCTTGCCGGAGATGGCCGTTCGCGAAAGCATTCATCGGATCGAACGCGCTCTGGTCAATCTCGGATACGACCGCCCCAGTGGGCGGACAATCATCAACTTGGCACCGGCTGACCTCCGCAAGGATGCCAGCGCCTTCGATCTCCCGATTGCGATCGGGATGCTGGTCGCGACCCGCCAACTGATGCCCGAACAAGCGGCTCCGTTCGCCATCGTCGGGGAATTGGCTCTGGATGGAAGCGTGCGGTCAATTCGCGGAGCCTTGTCCATTGCCATGGCCTGTCGGGAGGCCGGCGTTCGGCGATTGATTCTTCCAGCAGCCAATGCACGCGAGGCGGCCGTCGTAACCGAGGTGGAGGTGTTCGGCGTTCACAGTTTGGCCGAGGCAGTCGGATTGATTTCGGGTTGCTTGACGATCGAACCGATTTGCACGGCGATCGACGAACTGCAGGCTCGGCTCAATCGGTACACCGAAGATTTCGCGGACGTCCGGGGTCAGGAGTTTGCCAAACGGGCCTTGGTCGTCGCGGCCAGCGGCGGGCACAATGTGTTGATGATCGGTAGTCCGGGCACAGGGAAAACCATGTTGGCTCGACGACTGCCGACGATCCTGCCTCCCCTCACTCCTGCGGAAAGTCTGGAAACCACTCGCGTTTATTCTGCCTTGGGCAAGCTCCCCGCCGGCGAACCTCTGCTTGCGGTTCGCCCGTTTCGCGACCCGCATCACACCATCAGTGACGCCGGAATGGTCGGAGGCGGCACCGTCCCGCGCCCGGGCGAGATCTCGCTGGCTCATCATGGCGTCCTTTTTCTCGACGAACTTCCCGAATTCCATCGGAAAAGCCTCGAGGTTCTTCGTGAACCGTTGGAGCGCGGTCAGGTCACGATCTCACGCTCGACGATGGCCACGACCTTCCCAGCTCGGTTTATTCTGGTCGCTGCGATGAATCCCTGTCCCTGCGGTTACCTCGGCGACCCCAAACATGTCTGCAAATGTTCGCCGCCTCAAATCGAAAAGTACATGGCGAAAATCAGCGGTCCACTCTTGGATCGCATTGATTTACACGTCGAGGTGCCGGCCGTCTCGTTCTCCGAGTTGAATGCGTCGGCCGATGGCACCGACAGTCGGACCATGCGGGAGCAAGTTGGCAAAGCCCGGCGGATTCAAGCCGAGCGATTTGGTAGTGATGCCTGGTTGAATAGTCGCATGACCAGCCGGCAGCTCCGCCGCTTCTGCCCCCTTTTGCCGGAGTGTCGCGCGTTGTTGCAATCAGCGATGGACGAATTGGGATTGTCGGCTCGGGCCCATGACCGCATCTTGAAGATGGCGCGGACGATCGCCGATCTCGACGAGGCATCGGAAATTCAAGTTGCCCATCTGAGCGAGGCGATCGGCTATCGCAGCTTGGATCGGCGGCTCTGGATTCCCCGCTGAGGCTCGATCATTCGATTTTCTCAAGAACGAGGCAGGTATTGCTTCCGCCGAAGCCAAACGAGTTGTTGATCGCCCGTCGCACACGCTGGGGGTAGGCTTCATGGGCCACGTGCCTCAGTCCGGCGCATTCGGGGTCGAGTTGATCGAGATTGATGGTCGGCGGGACGGCTTGGTGTTCAAAGGCCGCCAGGCAGGCAATCGTTTCGACGGCCGCCGCCGCACAGATCAAATGCCCCGTCATGCCCTTGGTCGAACTCACCGCGATCTTCGAAGCATGTTCGCCGAAAGCCATGCGAATCGCCCGAGCTTCTCCGACATCGCCGATGGGCGTGCTCGTGGCGTGGGCGTTGACGTAATCAATGTCATCAGGGTTCAGTTCCGCACTGCGTAGGGCCCGGCGCATCGCGGTCGCCATCGGTTCGGCATCCGAACTCGGGATCACGAGGTGGAAAGCATCGCTCCGGGCACCGAAACCCCGGATCCAGGCTCGACCGACCGCACCCCGTTTCCGAGCACGAGACTCCGGTTCGAGAACGAATAGTGCTCCGCCTTCACTCATGACGAAGCCGTCCCGATCCACGTCGAAAGGACGCGAGGCGCGGGCCGGCTCGTTGTTGAATTTCGTGGAGAGTGCCCGCAGATTGCCAAAGGCGGCCATACCCATCGGTGTTACCGTCAGGTCTAACGCCCCGGCCAGACACACATCGACCCAGCCCCATTTGAGCCATTTCCACGCCTCGGCAAAAGCGTAGTTGGCGCTTGCACACGCAGCCGCTGTTGTCAAGACCGGCCCATTCAGGTGAAGCTCTTCTCTCAGAATATGAGCGGTCGTCCGCTGATCCTGTTCGGGTTGTTGGATGCGACGTCCTCCGGCGGCCCAATCGGCCTCCCATAACCGAAGCCATTCTCCGCCGTTGCCCAACACCAACCCGACACGTAAACGAGCATGTTGATCCAACAGACCTGCATCACTCAGCGCTGACCACGCGCACCACAGGCCCAACTGCTCCATGCGATCCCGTTGTCGGAATCGACCTGGGTCAAAGATCGGTGGGCAAGGGATTTCGGCAATGAATCCCCCGACCTTACTGTGCAGGCGATCGGCAGGGAAACGCTCGACGCGACCGATACCACACCGACCGGCCAAGAGGTTCGAGGCCGTTTCGGCGTAATTTGTCCCCAGGGGATTGGCGGTTCCGATCCCGGTAATCCAAACGCGCTCGGCCATGTCACTTACCATCCCGATGATGGACGACCGACCCCGTTTTTGTCCACAATCAGCGTCCCAAGAGCTTCGTAGCGGCAGCGCCATGATGACGCTTCGGACTGCTCCCACCACCGACCGAGGTCACGGACTGTCGGAACTTCACCGCGTCCCGAGTCGCCTCGTTCGAGTCGAAGCGACGCCTGAGGTTCGGCAGTGCCATCCAAGGGGAATTGCAGGGCCAACGCCAGTGCGTGGACGACGATGTCGTTTGTCGGTTTTCCCTGATCGTCGGGACGAGGCTCCGGCTCGAACTCGCTTGCGATCAACCAGACTCCCGGGTGCTCACGCTCGCTTACGACGGACAGGGCGGTGAGCAGACCCTCGGGCAGATGTCGCGGACCGCCACCGACACCAAAATTCGCCCCGTGGAGGGTGAAGCCGACGCTCATCGTTCCCGAGACGGCGTGCAACGTGTAATTGGGGATGATATGAGGGCTGATATTGTACTTGGGATCATGGAAATAGCGACCAACCGTGCCGCAGATAATCATTCGACCCAAAAAACGAGGGCAACCAATGACGGCCCAGTCGCGCCAGACGGAGGCGTCGGCGCTGATCGACATCATCGCCTTCGTTAACGCCCGCATGCCGGCAATCGTCTGTTCATCCGAGTTACGTAAGAGTTTGGCAAGCGCTGTTGACGATTCTGAGGAAGCCCAAGAGGCAGAACGCCATTGCTCTGCCTCGGTCAGAGGCGCCGAGACGTAACTGGCGGCCACGATCGCGGCTTCAGCTAGCAAGGTGCCGTGTTCCCAAACGGTCGTGTTGTCCGACGACATGATTTGATTGGCAGCTCAGGCACTCGCTTTCTCGGCACTGGCTTGCCCGATTTTTCCTTCCAATAGCGAGAGGAGTTGACCGACCTTGGTCGTTTGCCGCAGCTCTTCGGTGTCAATTTTGATTTGAAACCGGTTCTCGACCTGTACGACGAGACCAACCAAGTCGATCGAATCCAACCCCAAACCCTCGATCAGGACGACGTCATCGCCGAGGTTTTCCGGCTTGACTCCCGTCTCTTGTTCGACCAGTTCTGCCAGGGCAACACGAAGAGACTCGCGGTCCATAAACGTTGTACCTCGGTTCATTGGGTGGCGAGAACATCTTCCACCTCGCCCCCGTTCCGAATCAAAGTTGTGGGGGAGTCGTGTAACAGCCGCGGGGCGTAGGGGCTGACAATTCCGTCGGTCCGACTCCATCGCCAGGCTGCCCGTGAGATTTGTATGAATCGCTCTTGCAAGCGGCAGCACAAATCCCGCAAATTCGCGGATGGGTCGGCAGGGATGCAAATGGGTTCAGAAAAAACGGCATAAATCGTGCTGAACGGTTTTGGAAGCCGGGTGCGGTCCCAGGTTCGTAGCTGCCAAAAGCGGTTGTAGGCGATGCCCAGGAACACGATGGGCCGACGTAAGCATCGTGCCGCATGAATCAGGCCGGGCTTCACGACGTGCCGAGGTCCCCGGGGACCATCGGGCGTGATCAAGAGGTGTCGGTCGGATCGCATCTGTTGGATGGCCCACAGGGCTGCCGCCCCGCCTCGTGTCGAAGATCCGCGAATCACGTCGAATCCCAGACGCCGCGCCGTCCGTGCGATCAATTCGCCGTCGTGATGTTGACTGATGACCGCATCGGCCGCCACTCGCGCTCGGAGGGCCGCGAAGATCGACTCATGCCAAATCGCGTAAATGCACGGAAAACGGTCAGGCTGCCACGGATGACGCGAACCATCGAAGGTGAACATCCGCACCCGTAGAGTCGAGTGCCATAGCCGGATCAGACTGGCCGCTGCCAGCCCGAACGATTCTTGCAACCAAGGAGTTCGTAGACGCATGACGCCAACCTCAGTCCGGGGCCGCAGTCTAACCGGTCGGAACGTCCTTTGTCCACCCGGACTTAGTAAACACCGAGCACCTCGGGAACAACCTCCGCCAAGCGATCAATTTCGTGGGGCAAAGTGTAAAAGTGAGTGGAAACACGGAGAAGCAGGCCATCCGGGCGCTCAATCACCGGGATCTCGATCTGTCGCTCCCAGAAGCGTTGCCGCAACTGCGACCAACTCCATCGAGTGGCCGGCAAGCGAAACGCCGTCATGGCACCCGACATTTCTGAATGAGCCGGAGTGCAGACCGACAACCCGCAAAGACCGTCCAGGCGTTGCCGGGTGTATGAAGCCAACTGTGCAATTCGCAGCCGAATCCTGTCCCAACCGAGCGTCGATTGAAAGTCGATCGCTCGAGGCACGGACAGCCAGGGACACGGGTCGCGGGTACCGTCGTGCTCCAGCGCACGGAGCCGCGGCGTGGTGCCAAATTCATCCGGTTCGTCAGCCCGAGACCGATCGTAGTGATACCCCCAACTGACGAAGCTCGGGTGAAGGCGATCCTGGCTGTTTCGACCGAGGTAGAGGAAGCCGGTGCCGGTGGGTGCCAAGAGCCATTTGTGCCCGTTTCCGCCGTAAAAATCAGCGTCGATCTCGTCCAGGTTTAGTGGGATCATGGCGGCCGCGTGCGCTCCATCCACGACCGAAAGGATGCCCCGACGACGGGCTTCCGCCACGATCTCGCGTGCCGGCAAAATCAATCCGGTCGG
>CAKZUU010000135.1 GCA_937922175.1 uncultured Gemmataceae bacterium | reverse complement strand
ATCTCGAACATTTTCGCGGAGGATGTCGGCGGCGCTTCGGATCGGCTGGCGAGACTTCTTGGCGCGATCGGCTTCGGCTTGCGCCACCGATTTGAGCGTCGTCAGTGCGTGATAGTCGGCAATGAAGTAGAAGGCTTCACCGTGATCTTGAAGGGCGATGTGGTTCTGGATCGCACCGAAATAGTTGCCCAAATGAAGCTTTCCCGAGGGTTGAACACCGCTGAGAATTCGTGGTCGCGCCCGAGGAGAGTTCATGATCGCTGCCCAAAATGGCACAGCCGGGGGGCGCATCGGGCCAGCACCGTCGCCTCCCGGCCGAAGGTCCGGTTTCGTGTTGTCGCCTGAAGTTATATGCGTTACGATTCCACCCGCCAGAATGGAGTGAAGGGAGTGGCCCACGGATGAATCCCCGGGAAGACGAAATCCTCTTGGGAGCGCTGCGTGAAGCATTAACGGTCGGCGAAGAACAACGGCTGTACCGCAGCGGTAAGCTGAAGGGGTTGTTTCCGAGTAAACACGGCGTGGCCGGCGATGCCGCCGCTCGCGCTCTCCGGGAGGGCTTGCTCGAAGTCGTCCGAGTTGAGACACGCGGAAAGGTCAGCATCGACTGGGTAAAGATCACCCCGACCGGCGTCGAGTTTTTGCACCGACGTCAGTCTCCCATCGTCTTGCTGCACGAGTTACGGCAGTTGCTGGCCACGACTCACCAGAGCCTGCCCCATTTTCTCGACGTCTTGCACCAGGAGTGGAGACAGGCTCTTGACGACTTTCGTCGCCGACTCGACGCGACCCAACGAACCGTGCAGATCCTGGCGGAACAAGTGGAGGAGGCCGTTCGCCGAATTGACACCCGGCCGAGCGATCTTGCCGACACGATCCAAGCTTCGACACCGTGGGCAACCGAGGTGATTGATTATCTCCAGCGACGAAAAGAAAGCGGGGGCGCCAACGGCTGTCCTCTGCCGGAATTATTCTCCGCGTTGCGACGGCGATTTCCGGATCTGACGTTGGTCGACTTCCAAAGCGGTTTACGCCGGCTTCACGATTATCGAGCGATTCAGCTCCAACCCTTTGACGGACCGGTGGAAAAGATCCCGCAGCCCGAATACGCGCTGCTCGACGGTGCTCAGTTGATGTACTACGCGAACCGCTGAGAAAGCCGGCGTCTCCGAATCTGGATGACCCATTGTTCTCGTGTTCTGAACACGTGACGGAGGCGATACGACCGTTATCGTTCGACCCGTTTTTTCGCTGGATTCGTCGTTTGTCGCTGCGGTAAGATGGGGCGGACCATTCATCGCTCGCCCGGGGTGCCTGACCACGGGATCAATTGTTTTTTCCGAACGAGGAGACCGATGGCGACAGCCCCGGCAACCAGATCGAACCTGCATCGAAACATTTTGATCGGTCTTGTTGCGGGGGCAGTCCTCGGTGTGGCTGTCAACCAGATGGTCGAAGGATCGTCGCAGGGCCAGCAATGGCTGGGATGGGCTTTGCGCAACGTCATCGACCCGGTGGGAGAGATTTTTCGGCGGCTCCTGGTTCTCGTCGTCGTGCCGTTGGTTTTTGCCTCGTTGTCGCTCGGCGTGGCTCGGCTCGGCGACTTGAGGCAGTTGGGCCGCATCGGTTTAAAAACGTTTGGCTATTTTCTCGTAACGACCACGTTCGCCGTCGTCATTGGACTGACCTTGGTGGGATTGATCGCTCCGGGGAGACAACTCAGCCCAGAGACCCGGGAAGGACTGGAGCGGCAGTTCCGAGGCGTGGCCAGCGATCGCCTCAGCAAACCGACAGAATTCGGCGTCAGCACCTTTGTCAACATCGTTCCGGACAATCCGCTCCGCGCTGCCGTCGATATGCAGATGCTTCCCGTCATTTTCGTGGCCCTGCTGGTGGGCGTCGGCTTGACACGAATCGACCGGCCGAAGTCGGCCCCCGTGCAGCAAGTACTCGAGGGCGTCGCCGATCTGACATTGTTCATCATTCACCTGGCCATGATGCTGGCACCGATCGGCGTCTTCGCGTTGATTTTCTCCACGTCGGTCCGGTTCGGGTTCGACCTGCTGCAATCGCTGGGATTGTACGTCGTGACGGTATTGCTGGGGCTGAGCCTGCAAATGTTCGGCGTGTTTCCGCTGCTGGTGACTTTCCTGGGACACACCAACCCCTGGCGTTTCTTTCGTCGAATTCGCACCGTGATTCTGACGGCCTTTTCGACCAGCAGCAGCAGCGCAACGCTTTCGACCTCGATGGCGGTCGCGCAAGAGGAATTGAAGATCCCCCCACCATTGGCAGGATTCGTCCTTCCCTTGGGGGCCACCATGAACATGAACGGAACCGCCCTGTTTGAGGGCGTGACGGTGTTGTTCCTCTGCCAGGTTTTTGGGAGAGACTTAGGCTTCAACGAGCAGGTCATCGTGGTTCTGATGTCGGTCTTGATCGCGATTGGAGCCGCGGGAGTTCCCGGTGGATCGATCCCCCTGTTGGGCATGGTGCTGGCCACCGTTGGCGTTGAACCGGGAGCCATCGCCATCATCCTGGGAGTCGACCGCTTATTGGATATGTGCCGCACCACGGTCAACGTTACGGGCGATTTAACCGCAGCGGTGTATGTGGCGCGGTCGGAAGCGAATCGACCGTTGCCAGCGGACGTTGCGGCGGCATGACGATCAGGAGATCACCCGAAACCGGCAAAGGCACCTCCAGCGACTTGCCGACCTCTTCGCGGCGATACCATCCCCGGCCGACTCCCCGTGCCGCCGATCAGCTCGCATCGTCGGCTCATGGCTGGCATTCGGCTTCGGAGCAATTTACAATCGGATGTTCGATGGACGCGCTTCGGCAGATTACCGTGCGACACATCATGACCGCCGAGCCGGTGACCGTCCCGTCGACGACTCCGATTCAGGAAGTCCTTCGGTTGATGAACCGCCAACGGATCGGTGCGGTTTTGATCGGCGAAAACGGGCAGCTCGAAGGGATTTTCACCGAGCGTGACTTTTTGCGTCACACGGCCGAAGCGACACCCGGCTGGCGCAACAACCCTGTCTCCGCATGGATGACCCGGCAACCCCACACCATCGCCCCCGACTGCGGCTGGGAAGAGGCCGTCGCTTACATGGAGCAGCACCGGGTGCGGCACCTGCCCGTGATCGAAAATGGCCGGGTCATCGGTATCGTCTCGGCGAGGCAGCTGATGGCGCGGCGCAGTGAGTATTTGCACCAAGTGATCACCGAGCGAACCGAGGAATTGCAACGGCTCTATGACGAAATGAGGTCCCGCGATGCCGAATTGCGACAAACCATGGTCGTCGCCGGCCGCTTGCAGACTCGTTTGCTTTTGCCCGCATCTCCGCCCGACTGGCGCGAGTTGCGCTGGGGGATTCACTACGTGTCCCTCGACCCTCTGGGCGGTGACTACTACGACTTCGCCGTGCCCAACGATCATGAGATCGGCCTGCTGATTGCCGATGCCAGCGGGCACAGTATCGCAGCGGCGATGGTCGCTATCATGGCCCGATTCGCCTTCGCCGAGATTACTCGGCAAACGGTGGCACCGGCCGAGGTGTTGCGCTTCATGAACCGCCGACTCCAGGGACTGACGGACGAGCGATTTGTGACCGCTTTCTATGGCGTGTTGGATCGTCGCACACGACAGTTTCGATATGCGAATGCGGGCCATCTACCAGCCTTGTGGATTCGGCCCTCGGAACAGCGAGTCGAGGAGATCACCTCGCGCGGTTTGATGTTGGGCATCGTCGCCGACGCCCGGTACGATGAGCAGGTCATCGCCCTCGAACCGGGCGACCGTCTGTGCCTTTTTACCGACGGGCTGATCGACAGCCGCAATGGACGCAAAGAAGCCTTCGGCCTCGATCGACTGAAACAAATTCTGCTGGAGGAATCGCGGCAATCTGCCGAGTTGGCCATGAAACGGCTAGTTCAGAGCGTGGACGAATTTCGAGGCAACCTCCCCGCGTGGGACGATATCACCATCGTCATGCCTGAATTACTCTCGTCCGGCCAGCCATTACCCGAGTGAGGCCACGGTCTTTTGCCGCTCTCTCGCCTCGGCCAAAACCGCGAGGGTGTCGTCGGCCATTCGCGCCGCGGTAAATCGCGCGCGGACCGCGGCCTGTCCCCGTTGCCCGAGCTGCGACCGGCGTTCGGCATCGTTGAGCAAGAGTTTCAGCCCATCGGCCAAGGCCACTGGGTCGTTCGGTTCGACGAGGATCCCGCCACCTGTCAGATTGATCAGCTCGGGGAAGGAGCCGTGTCTTGGCTGGACCACTGGGACGCCGGCCGCCCAAGCTTCCAAGACATACAAACCCTTCGGCTCGCGATACGGTGCCGGAACGCTGAAAACATCCACGGATCGCAAGAAACGAACTTTGTCCGCTTGATGGGGAAGGTCAAACAACTGGAAGTCGGTGGCCAAACCCGCCTCTTGCAGTTTCCGTTGAATCCCACTGAGATACGCGTGTTGATGGGATCCCAACCAACCCGCGGCGTGCAGACGAACATTCGGCATGGCCCCATCTTTTCGCAGATGGATGAAGGCATCAGCCAGCACGTGCAGCCCCTTCTCCGGAGCGATCCGAGCCAAATAGCCGATGACGTGCGGCTGGTCGTGCCGTCGGTCGATCAGATTCGTCTCCGGTGCATGGAATTTCTCAACACGAATCCCCGGATAAACGACCCGGAAGCGGTCACGAGGCAACTTTAATTCCTGGGCCATGTGATCGGCGTAGTACCCGCAGGTCGCAATGAATCGATCGACACTGTCGCAGTTTCGTCGAATCCACTCGACACATTGAGACCGAAATTCCGCAGGCAACGCATCGAGAAAGATGTCGTCGCCTTGTAATGTGGCCACAATCGGTACGTTTACGCGCCGTCTGAGTTCCGGAACGATTCCGGACAGCAGAACATTGGTCAACAGAATGACGTCCGGCTGCCATTCTCGTTGAAGCCAGTCGGCCAACTGCGACACTTCAGCGTGAAGCGGCCCGTGCGTCCCTTGGAGCATTGCCAGGGTGAGGCGACCGAGCTCTTCCGCCCGCACGCTGACAGCGAACCGTGAGACCAGTCCGAGCACCCAGCGGGAGTCGAGCGGTCGCCACAGCCAGCGAGGCAGCCAGCGGGTCCAACGATACTTTTGGCGCAGATACACGCGGATGCCGCCGAAGAAAATTGGCCCCCGAGTCATGTCCGGCTCATCCGTGCGGATCGGGGTGTAGGTCGGTAGCAACAAGGTATCATGTCCTCGTTCGATGAGTGCCGTCGCCAGAGTGTTGTCGCGCAGGCACGAGCCGCAGAACATTCCTGCTGCTCCCGCCGTGATGCTGGCAATCCTCATGAAGCGATTCCTTGACGTCGCGAGCCGCTCATCGACTCCTTTGCCCCACCCGCCGCAGAACCTCATCGAGGACGGCCCCGAGCAACAAGGCCCCTCCTATGACCGTGTATTCCAACGCCGATGGGATCCCCAACATCAACGACAGATTCGGTAGGAGAACCAAAATGCTGGTGCCGATGACCAAGCCACCCACGCTTCCTTCACCGCCTCGAAGGCTGCACCCGCCCAAGACGGCCCCGGCGATCGCGTACAACTCGAGGAAATTACCCGTACTCGAGGGCTGCGCCGAATTCTCCTGCATCAGGTAAAGCACGCCGTAAAAAGACGCTAACGTCGAACAAAGGACATAAGCCAGGATCTTGTAACGATCGGTCGCGACGCCCGAATAGCGTGCCGCCTTCTCGTTCGCCCCGATCGCAAAGAAGTATCGGCCGTGAATGCTCCAGTGCAGAAACACGGTCGCGAGAACCAATAACCCGACGAAATACACCAACGACATCGGCAAACCAAAGATCGCCTCGCTGCTATAGAAGATGCTCTTGAGTTGGCCGAATTGGTTGCCCAAACCTTTCACCTGGTCCTCGGCCATGAATCGCGAAATCCCCCGGTAAATGAATAGCCCGCAAAGGGTGACGACAAATGCTTGCACTCGCACCTTCGTGACCAGCACACCGTTCATCAGACCGATCCCCATCCCCACGAGAAGGACGAGCAAAATCGCCGCCCACGGGTGTTCGGGAAAGTTCACCAGGCTCCCCAACCAGTCCAATCCAGCATTGAATTGGTCAAACAACCATCCTTTGAACGGAAATCGAGGAAAGCGATCGCCGCGTAGCAGCATTGCCAGAAGCGTGGCACACAGCCCGACGACGGACCCGATCGACAGATCGATCCCGCCGGTGATGATCAGCATGCCCGCGCCAAGGCTGATGATGCCGTACAAGCCAATCCGTCGGCCCAGGTTGAAGTGGTTGGCGGCCAGCCGAGCCCCCGGATCGGCCGCCAGCAACAGAAGGTAGATGATCGCAAGAAAGGCGATCAGTCCGATGACTTTCTTCACGCTGCCGCCCCCGTTGCCAAGCGCATGACTGCTTCTTCGCTCAGTTGACCTCGGCCGAGTTCCCCGGCGAGACGACCCTCATGCATCACCACCACACGATCGCTCATGCCAAGAATCTCCTCCAGATCACTGGAAATCATCAGGATCGCCACACCCTCCTGGGCCAGTTGATCCATCAAGGCATAAATTTCGCTTTTGGCCCCGACGTCCACACCGCGAGTCGGTTCGTCGAGAATCAGCACGCGTGGTTTTCGGCTCAGCCATTTTCCCAAGACCACCTTCTGCTGATTTCCTCCGCTCAGCAAAGCAACTGTCTGACGGATACTCGGGCAACGGATGTTCAAGTCGCGACGCTGCTGCTCCGCCAGAGCCACCTCCCGCCTCGTCGCCACCAGATGCAGCCGCTGGAGATCTTTCAATGAGGCCAAGCTCAGGTTAAATCGGATCGTTTGTTCGAGGACCAACCCCTGAGAGCGGCGGTCTTCGGGAACCAGATAAATCCCCGCCTCGATCGCATCGATGGGGTGACGCACGACCACCGCATGGCCATCGAGCAGGATTTCACCGCTTACTCGTCGCCGGATGCCAAAAACGGTCTCAGCTAATTCGGTTCGGCCCGCGCCAATCAATCCCGCCAGACCGACGATCTCACCTCCACGCAGTTCCAAGCTGATCGGAGGTTTACCCTCTTGCCAATGCACATGGCGAAGTTGGAGAACCGGTCGCGCCGTCGCTTCGTGTCGACTTCGGCGATAAAACTGTCTCAACTCCCGACCGACCATCAAACGAACCATCGCCTCGTGGCTGATTTCTTCGCGTCGCAACTCGCCGGCATTTCTCCCGTCGCGCAGAACCACCACCCGGTCCGCGATCGTCTCCACCTCTTTCAGACGATGAGAGATATAAAGAACGCTGATACCGTCACGCTTCAAATCGCGGATCACGTCATAGAGCCGATCCGTCTCTCGCTGAGTGAGCGAAGAGGTCGGCTCGTCCATGATGATGACACGCGACCGCAACGAGAGGGCTCGAGCGATTTCGACCAATTGTTGCTGCCCGATGGACAATTCGGCCACCCGGGTTCGCGGCGAGGCATCGAACCCCAGGCGGCGCAGAATCGGCTCGGCATCGCGCGCCAGGCGAGGACGAATCAAACCCAACGGGCCGCCCCAAGTCGGTTCACGGCCCAGAAACATGTTGCCGGCGACGTCGAGATTCTCCGCCAAATTCAACTCTTGATGAATCAGGACGATCCCCAATTTCTGCGCTTGATCGACTTGGCCGATCGCGACAGGACGCCCCTCCCACTCGATGATCCCCGCATCGGGTCGGTAGACCCCGCCAAGAATTTTCATGAGGGTCGATTTCCCCGCTCCATTTTCCCCGACGACCGCCAGGACTTCGCCGCGATTCAGCTGCAAGCTCACATCCTGAAGTGCCTGCACCCCGGGGAAACTTTTCGAGATACCACGGGCGGACAACAGAGAGGGTGACATCGTGGTGCCGGCGTGAAGCAATCAATGGGAAAGGTTCGGTAAAAGTTCGACCTTGGAAGGCAAGTCTCGGGGCCTTACCAGACGGTGGTGAATATCAACTCCCCACCGTGCTCATCATCGTCGAAAAAACGGGAGCCCATCGCCGACTTCCCGTCGATGGTCGAAATCTCACTGCCCCTTCAACTCCTTCAGGCGGGTGTGGAAAGGTTCGACAGCCTCGACTTTTTCATCCTGGTAGGCGGCCAGGGTTTGACCATCTTTGTTGACAATCCGGTGTCGAATGAAAATCTGTTTCTCCGCATTCATGTCAGGCCGATTCAAGACACTCTGATCGCCCCGAACCAATGCGGCCATCAACTTCACCGATTCGTAGCCAAAGTTATAAGGGTCTTGCACGACGGTGCCGACGATATGACCATCGCGAATACCTTTCAGCGTCTCCTCATTTTCGTCGAACCCGATGATGACGACCTGACCCGCCTTCTTCTGCGAGACCACCGCTTCAAGAATCGCTGGCGGATTGTATGCCCATAGACCGACGAGGCACTTTACATCGCTGTATTTGGTCAACGTATCTTCGGCCTTGCGACGGCAGACGGCTTGATCGGCATCGTCGGTCATCGTGCCCAGAAGTTCGTAATCCCCGAATTGGACTGGGTATTCGTTTCGATTCATCTTTTCAACGGCCTCTTTGGCTTTGTCGGGGTCGCCCGCCAATTCGGTCACAACGCCCAGACGACGCTCTTGCGCGTTCTGCGAATCCAATTTGCCAACAAAGATCATGAACTTGCTGCCGGGCGGAACATGCTGTTTGATCAGCTTGCCCACCGCACGACCCGCCGCGACGTTGTCCGTCCCGATGTAACATCGCCGAGCTTCTGAACTGGGCAGATCGTTATCGACAGCGATGACCGGAAGTCGCTGGTTGATCGTCCGGAAGAAATCGACCTGATTTGCCGAGTCATTCGGACTGATGGCAATGGCCCGAACCCCCTTGTTCATCAGGTCCTCGATGAATCGACGTTGCTCTTCACTAGTGCCCTGCGGCGGCATTAAAAAGGTGACCTTCAGGTTGGTTTCTTTTGCAGCCGCCTCAGTTCCTTTCTTAGCAATGCTCCAAAATTCATGAGCATTGTTGCTGATGAAAGCGACATCAGGACGGTCGCTCACCGACACGGAGTCCGCACCGGAGCAGCCCCAGAACGCGATCGATGCGACCAATCCGGTGACGAATCCCAGTCGACGAATCCCGCAGCGCATGATGGTCGCCTCAAAAGAAGAGTTAGATTTGAGGGATGAGATAGGCGATCCTGAGATGGTGGCAAGCGGAAACGGCGAGAATGACCTGATGCACTGAAGAGAGATGACGCCATCAGCCGGCAGGCGCCCTTCCGGTCTCGTCGACGCCTCCCGGCGGCGTGAAAGGAGTGCTGAAAGGTACGGACCTCATTTGCTGTTCCAACGTGGAGTTTTCTCCGGCCGCTCGAAGAACGGGTTTAATGCGATCAAGTTCTTCGACCGGATAACCCGCGCGTTGGAGATAGTTTCGAGCAAGCTGCATCGGGTCAGGCAGAACGAAGTCGCCTAGTTGCCGACGCTGTTCCGCCTCATAGTGAGCTTGTTCCCGCAGCCGAAATTCGTCGGGGTTGGCGAGGCCGGCCGTCGCCCGGAATTGGACATGATCGATGGGCGAGCGCGGTGTCGGTCGGCGTGCCTCTAACGGCGCGAGCGCCTCCCTCTCCGCGACCATGCGGCCGAGTTCGACGCAAAGCACGGCCGCCAACTCACCCTCACTCGGGCACATCTCCACCAGCTTTTGCGTCACGACGATGGCGGAATTCCCTTGGTGGAAAATCTCGGGCTGCGGATGCCCTACCGCGCGGAATATTAGCCGCTGCGGCAGTTCCGGATTGCCCGCCAGGATTTTCTGGCCCACCGTGAAAACCCGAGTGCATGCTTCGAGATTCGCTTGCAACAGCTTTTGATCGACCTGTACGCGTAACACATCGCTGGGCGCTGTCGGCCGACGAAGTTGGTCTGTCTGACAGCCCAACATCGCGAGCAGCAAACCGCCGATCGACCTGATCCTGTGCGCTCGGTCCCCCATGGTCGGACGTCAATAGCTCACGAGGCGAAACTTGTCTAGATCAAACGCGTTTCTTCTCGCTGCCATCCAGGACATTCCGCGATTCCCCAAATGTGTCGCCGATTCCCTATGTCGCTTCCGCCCAGGATGTCCGACAAGATTTGCCGCAACAACGGACCCACCCGTGTTCCCTGCCGTTCGGCGAGTTCTCCGAGAGCGGCTAACTGCCACCGCGGTAAGATCAGTTTCAACTCAACGAAATCGTATTCAGCGATCCCGTGACGGTCAGTTTCCGAAGAGATCATGATTCGCTGCCCTGAGGTCGGATAGCCCTTCTCAACGCCCAAAGCAAAAGCAGTGCCCACCAAAGAAAATCTCGAAAAATCTCCGCCATCCGCCTTTTCAAAGAGTCGCGGCACCGCTGCGCGGCTTATGGCCCAGAAATTCTTCACGTTCTCGCGTTGAGCCAAAGCACGAAGTGCCCAATAATTAGGCAACAGACCTGGCCGAAGAACTTTGTTCAATGCTCAAAGGTCAAATCATTTGGCATGGGTTCCGCTTCAATTCTATTCTATACTTGTGCACGTTGACTTCGTTACCGTGATCCGTTGCCGCGGACGCTGCGCGTGGCCAGGGAGTGTCGTCTTGAAATTGGAACGCCTTGTTCAACGATTCGGCACGAGCACTTCAGCATTCTTGTCGCAGAATGGCGACTTCGACTTCGAGCGCTATTCTCGACCTGTTC
>CAKZUU010000134.1 GCA_937922175.1 uncultured Gemmataceae bacterium | reverse complement strand
TCGAGACCGATGAACTATGCTCAAAAGCCTCGAACTCATCGGATTCAAAAGTTTCGCGGACAAAACGGTCATCGAATTTTCTCCCGGGATCACGGCGATCGTCGGGCCGAATGGCTCCGGCAAGTCGAACATCGTCGATGCCGTCCGCTGGATTCTCGGCGAGCAGTCGGCAAAGAGCTTGCGCGGCGGCGAGATGTCGGACGTGATTTTCAATGGTTCGACTTCTCGTCGCAGCCTGGGCATGGCCGAAGTGACCATGACCTTCGACAATTCCAAGCGCTTTCTCGCTGTCGAGAGCGATGAAGTGCAGGTCACGCGCCGGGTCTATCGCGATGGTCAGGGCGAGTACCTGATCAATCGCCAGCCCAGCCGGCTCCGGGACATCAAGGATCTGTTTCTCGGCTCTGGCGCCGGTCAGGGGCATTATTGCATCATCGAACAAGGTCGTGTCGATGCCCTTTTGCAAGCGTCGCACAAAGATCGTCGAATGATTTTCGAAGAGGCGGCCGGCATCAGCCGCTTCAAAGCTCGCAAGACCGAAGCCCTCCGCAAACTCGAAACCGTCGAACAGAATCTGGCTCGCGCTCGCGATATCTTGGCGGAGTTGGAAAAACAGTTTCGCTCGGTGCAACTCCAGGCGGCCAAGGCTCAACGTTATCAGGAGTACAGCGCTCGCCTCCGGGAATTGCGGGTGCAATGCGGCTTGCGGGAGTTCCACCAGCTGTCGATGCAGTGGCGCCGGGAGACGGCCGCCTTGGAACGCCTTCGAGGCGAACTCGATTCCATGTCCACGCAGGAGCGAGACGTGGAACGAGAAGTTCGCCAGGTCGAGGCCGAACTTTCCGCTCTTGAGGATCTCAGCCACCATGCCGAGTCGCTCCTTGCCCAAACCCGTCAAGAAATCGCCACGTACCAGACGCGCGAGGAATACGAGGCAGCGACGCTCCAAGAACTCGAAACCGAGTTAGCACAGGCTCAGGCACAATTCTGGGAATCGACTCGAACCTGGCGGGAGTTGGCGGAAGCCACGGCACAGGCCAGCCGCGATTTGAAGGAAATCGAAGATCATGTCGAACGGCAGCGACAGGCCGTCGAACAGGCGGAGGTCTGTTTGGCGCAGTCGGCCGATCGTCTGGCCGTTCTTCGCCGCCGATTGGAGGCCGAACGCACCGAACACCTCGAACAAATGCGCCTCGCCTCCCGTCTGCAAAACGACGTCATCACGCTGTTGGCTCGACTCGACAACTTGCGTGCCCGTCGAGAGGGGCTGTCCTCCCGAAACGCCGAAACCGTCGAACATCTGACGCAGATCGACCGCTTGTTGGCGGAACTGCGAGAATCCGAAGAACACCTGCAACGGATGCTCACGACCGTTCGATCGGAGTTGCAACAGCTCGAGGAGCGTCGTGATGATCGGTCTCAGCACATCGAACGGATCGAAAAACGGCTGGCCGACGGACGCGTCCAGCGGGGAGAACTGACGGGTCGGATCGATCTGCTGGAGCAATGGGAACGCAGCCACGAGGGGTTGAACGCCGGCGTGGGCGAATTCCTTGATCGCGTTCGGACCTCGTCGGCTTCCGGAGGGGAAGATTGGTCGTTCGTCGTCGGGTTGGTGGCCGACTGCCTGAACGTTTCTCGCGAATGGGCACCCTTGGTCGATCTGGCGCTGGGCGACGTCTCTCAATATGTTGTCGTGCGCGATGGGGACCGATTGAATGCGGCCTTGAAACGTCTCTCGGTGGATCTCCCAGGACGCATCGGCTTCCTGCCCCTGCCGACGGCTCACCCCGAAGCGGGCGTCTGGGAACTCCCGGAAGTGGGCGAGCGATTCGATCGATGGGTGCGCTGCGATGATCCCGCTTTAGCCGATCTGCCCGGCTTCCTCCTTGGCCAGACTCGCTTGGTTGACAATCTGGAGACGGCTTGTCAGTTCGCTCGACGGTTTCCCGGCCGGTTCCGTTTTGTCACGCGGCAGGGGGAATTGGTCGAACCGCAGGGCGTCATCGTGGTCGGTGCCCACCTTCCCGAAACCGGCGTCCTGTCCCGAAAAAGCGAATGGCGTGAACGGCGGCAGCAACTCGCCGAGCTTGATGCTCGTCTGGCGGAATGGGAACGTGAATTGGCCCACCTTCGCGCCGAGCGGGAATCGGTCGCCGAACGCATCTATTTCACGCAACAGCGCCTCGCGGACCTCGTGGACGAAGCGCAGGATATTCGTGTTCGACTGACGCAACACCAGGAGCGCCGCAGCGGATTGCACGAAGAGATGTCGCTGCATCGGAGCGAGTTGGACAGCTTGAACCAAGAGATCGAACGTCTCGAGGCGCAATGGGCGCAGGCCCAACGCCAAGCGACCAAAGGCGAAGAGGCCGCCCGACGAATTCAGGAAAGGGCAATCCAGCTCGAACGAGAGTTGGCCGAAGAGGAGCAACAACGGGCTGAGTGTGAAAGGCAAAGCACCGCCGCCCGGGTCGAACTGGCGCAATGGGAAGAACGCCGAGCCGCCCAACGTCGTCGCTTCGCTGAGTTGGACGCCGATTTGACTCGTCGACGAGCGGAGACGCAGCAGATTGAGCAATCGATCAGTGCGATGCAGCAGCGTCGGCGCGACGGCGAGTTGGCACGTCTGCGAGCCGGACAGGCTCTGGCCGAGAGTTTCGCGGCACTCGATCTCGCCGAACGTCGCTCCGCCGAACTGGTCGCTCAGCGGCAACAGCTCCGGGAGGTCCGTCGGCAGGCGGAAGAGCGTTGGCAAGCGGTCGGCGGACAAAAACAACAATTCGTCCAGCAGGTCCACGCCCATGAAATGAAAGCGAGCGAGTGGCGCCTGCGACTCGATGCCCTGAGTCAGCGCTTGCGCGACGATTACGGGATCGAATTAGCCGAGCTGTACGAACAACGTATCGGCTCGGCGAAACAACTCATTTCGACCGAACTGCTCGACCCGCCGGCCCCGGAGGCTGCCGCGACCGAACCGTCGGAGTTGGCCTTCGACGTCGATGCAGCCCAGCGGGAAATCGACGAATTGCGGAAGAAGCTAGCCCGCTTAGGGGCCGTCAATCTCGACGCCCTGGACGAACTGACTCAACTCGAAACACGCCTCAACGAACAACGTACCCAGCACGACGATCTGGCCAAATCCCGCGCGGACCTGCTCGAAATCATCGACCGCATCAATACCGACAGCCGAACGCTCTTCCTCGAAACCTTCGAGTTGATTCGCGGTCATTTTCACGAGTTGTTTCGACGACTGTTTGGCGGAGGCATGGCTGACATCGTCCTGGAGGACGAAAACGACGTACTGGAGAGCGGCATCGAGATCAACGCTCGGCCTCCGGGCAAAGAATTGCGCAGTATCTCGCTGCTGTCCGGCGGCGAACGAACACTGACGGCGGTGGCGTTGTTGTTAGCCATCTTCCGCAGCAAGCCGAGTCCGTTCTGCTTGCTCGACGAGGTCGATGCCGCTCTGGACGAAGCCAACAACGAGCGTCTGGCCAACTTGCTGCGCGAGTTCCTCGACACGTCGCAATTCATCGTCATCACGCACAAGAAGCGGACGATGGCCGTCGCCGATGTCCTGTATGGGATTACGATGCAGGAAGCCGGAGTGTCGCGGCAGGTGTCGGTCCGCTTCGAGGATTGGCCCGACGACGAGCAACAACCATCTCTGGCGGCCTGAGAGCGGTCGGCCCGTTGACGGGGCGCTCTTCCTTCCTTCGCCGCCATGCCCGGCTTGGGTCTCGATGGGGCAGGTCGTACACTCTCTGGGTCGCCTTGAAGATTGCAGGTTGTGGGAAGTCGGATCATGCCCAAGCACATTGGTGTCGTCTTATGCTCGCTCGTGATGCTCGGGGCGGGGCGAGTGTCAGCGCAGTCATCGCAGCGATTGCAACCGACCCTCTTCGCCGTGAGCGGGGCGCGGGTGGTCGTGGCACCGGGCCAGGTCTTGCCCGAAGCGACGGTCGTCATCCGGGACGGTCTGATCGAGGAGATCGGCCCGGAAGTGAAGCCGCCGCCGGGAGCATTGGTGATGGATGCGAAGGGACTGACCTTGTATCACGGTCTGATCGACGCGCTGTCGCACCGGGGATACGATCGTGGTCAGCGACGGAACTTGGGGGGGCCGCCGGCTGCGGAAGATTGGGCCGCCGACGCCTTGGCCAACACCAAACCCGATCACCGCAAAGGGCTGACACCCGAATTTGCGACGGCTCACGCTCTCGTCGAGGACGATCAAGCTGCCCATTGGCGTCAACTCGGCTTTACCCTGCGTCTTGTTGCCCCCGAGGACGGTTACCTCGCCGGCCAAAGCGCTCTCATCAGCCTGAGCGGACGTTCTTCCCGGGAGACGATTGTACGGGCCCCCGTCGCGATGCACGGTGGCTTCGGAAGGTTTCCGGGCGGTGATTATCCTCGCTCGTTGATGGGCGAGTTTGCCCATGTCCGGCAGATGTTTCTCGACGCCGCCCATTACCAACGCCTCGGGCAGGATTTCGAGAAGAACGGGCGGCAAGGTCGGCAGCCCCCGTTCGAGCCGGCTCTACAAGCGCTCGCTCCGGTGCTTGATCGGAAGCTGCCTTGGATCATCGAAGCCGACACCGCCGACGAGATCCTCCGAGGTTTGGCCTTGGCCGAGGAATTTTCGATTCGGCCGATCATCTTCGGCGGGCGGGAGGCGTTCAAGGTGGTCGATGTCTTGAAAGCCAAAGCCGTCCCGGTGATTTGGCGTGTCAACTTCCCTGAACCGAACGCCGAGGCCGAAAAGAATTTGCCGCCACGCGTCAAGGAGGATCGACGGTACAAAGAGCGGCAGGAGATGGAAACCGCCTCGGTGCTGCATCGCCACGGGATCAAGTTCGCTTTGAGCACGTCAGGTCATGGCGGGGAGAGACCGTGGGAGGGGTTCCAAAACAATTGGCGGAAATTACTCGCTCTCAAACTACCTGCCGATGCTTTGCTCGCGGCGCTGACGACAGACGCGGCCGACATCCTCGGTTTGCCCGCATGGGGGAGAATCGAGAAAGGCCAGCCGGCGCACCTGCTGCTGATGGATGGGGAGATTCACCAGCCGGGTTCGGTCGTTCGTGCTGTTTTTGCCGACGGGGTGCGCTTCGAGTTCGACGCCAAGCCACGGGATCCGAATGCCAAATTCCCGGACCTCGGCGAGGTCAAGCCGCTGCAACGTCTCGGTCCCGATCGGGACACCGAACTCGACGTCGATCGCCAGCCGACACGTCGATTGGGTGGGGAAGGGCTGATTCGCGGGGCGACGATTCTTCCGATCGCTGGACCGCCCATCCCGAATGGCGAAGTCGAATTCGCTCGAGGCAAGATTGTGTACGTTGGCCCAGTACGCCCGGACCGGAAACACGATCATCTCATCGACGCGTCGGGTATGTTCGTGATGCCGGGGATCATCGATACCCATAGCCATTTCGCCATCGACGGTGGCGTGAATGAGTTCTCCCTGTCGATTGTTCCGGAGGTTCGCGTCCGAGACGTGATCGACAGCGACGACGTTTCCACTTATCGCGGGGCCGCGGGAGGAGTGACCACCGCGCGATTGCTGCACGGTAGCGCCAATTGCATCGGCGGGCAGGACGCCGTCATCAAACTCAAATACAAGGCTCGCGCTGCCGACATGCTCCTGGCCGATGCGCCTCGAGGCGTGAAATTTGCCCTGGGTGAAAACGTCAAACGAACCGACGGGCGCTTCCCGAATTCCCGGATGGGGGTCGAAGCGGTCCTGATTCGCGCGTTCACGGAAGCGCAAGCCTATCGCAAGATGTGGTACGATTATCGGCAAAAACCCGTCGGCAAACCGGAGCCGCGCCGCGATCTCAGGCTCGAGGCACTGGGCGACATTCTCGAGGGCCAACTCCACATCCACTGCCATTGCTACCGGGCCGACGAAATCCTGATGTTGCTGCGCGTGGCGGACCGCTTCGGGGTGAAAGTCAAGTCACTGCAACATGTTTTGGAGGGATACAAAGTCGCTCCCGAAATTGCCGCTCACGGCGCGTGGTGCAGTCTGTTCAGTGATTGGTGGGCGTACAAGATCGAAGCCTACGACGCCATCCCGTATGCGGCGGCTCTCCTCCAAGCCGCGGGGGCCGGTGTCTGTTTGAAATCCGACAGTCACGAACTGATGCGGCATATGTATCAAGAAGCCGCCAAGCTGATCAAATACGGCGGGATGGATGAGACCGAAGCCCTCAAGACGATTACCCTCAATGCGGCTAAGCAACTCGGCTTGGAGTCGCGGATCGGCAGCATCGAAGTGGGCAAAGACGCGGACCTCGTCGTTTTCAATGGGCATCCGCTCAACAGCTTCAGTCGAGTTGAAATGACCATCATCGACGGGGAAATCTATTTCCAGCGTGGCACCGAAGCGAAACCGTTTGTGCCGGCGCGGATCTCTCCGGCTCAGCCGGTCTCCGACTTCAAACCCATCGCTGCCAACCCCCTCGGCGCCTACTTCCTCACGGATGTCACGGTGCATCGCGGTGACGGGTCGAAAATCGAATCGGGCGGCGTACTCATTCACCGGGGCCGGATTGCAGCGGTGGTCGATCTCACCAAGCCCAACGACCTCCGTTTGCCCGACGGCACGACGACCCGATCGCTGCAAGGGTTGCATCTCTTTCCCGGGATGATCGACGCCGGCACTGTTTTGGGGCTGATTGAACTGGGATCGGCCCGCGAGACGCACGACTATGTCGAAGGCGGCGACTTCCAACCCGATCTCCGCGCCAGCACGGCAGTGAATCCGGATTCGGAACTGATCCCTGTCACCCGGGCCAATGGCGTCTTGACGGTCGTGACACGACCGATGGGAGGCTTGCTGGCGGGGCAATCCGCCGTGCTGAACCTGGCGGGTTGGACGGCGCCGGAAATGACGGTGTTGGATCCGTTCGCCATGCATCTGGATTTTCCGGGCGAGGCAGGACATGGTCGCTTCATTTCCGATCCGAATACGCCCTTTGCCGCCCGCGCGCTGGAACGTCGGCAACGCGAGGAGAAAATCCGACGGCTGAAGGAACTGTTTCAGCAGGCCTCTGCTTACGACGCCGCCCGATCGGCATCGCCCGATTTGCCGGTCCACCCCCGCCTCGAAGCGCTGTTGCCTTATGTCAAGGGCGTCAAACCGCTGGTTATCTCGGCGCGGAAGAAGGTCGAAATCCTGGAGGCACTGAAGTTAGCCGACGAGCTCAAGTTGAAAATCATTCTGGCCGGGGCCATCGACGCCTGGCGGGTGGCTGACGAATTGAAGAAGCGCGAGATTCCAGTGATTCTCGGGCCTGTGATGTCGTTACCGACTGAGGAGTTTGACCCGTATGACGCCCCGTTTGCCAGTGCGGCCAAATTGCATGCAGCTGGGGTTCGCTTCTGCATCCGCTCGGGGGGCGCGAGTAACACTCGCAATCTGCCTTACGAAGCGGCGATGGCGGTCTCCTTCGGCTTGCCGCCCGATGAAGGATTAAAGGCCGTCACCATCTATCCTGCTCAAATCCTTGGCGTAGCGGATCAATTAGGCTCCATCGACCTGGGCAAGCGGGCCAACCTGGTCATCACCAACGGCGACATGTTGCAAGCCTCGACGCAGGTTCTGGGCTTGTTCATTGATGGGAAGCCGTATCCGCCGACGAGCAAACACACCCAACTGTACGAACGCTACCGGCAACGGTTGCAGGAGAGGGAACAAGTCGTTCCGAACCGGGCCCAACCCTGAAGACCCGCAGCGGGAAGACGAGCGGCCGGCCGATTTACGGAAACAGGCCCATTTGGCGTAAAATGCCCCGCAGCTTGTCGAGCTTGTCGGTCGGCAGGGGCGCGATCGGAGCGCGACTGGGGCCGACGTTCAGACCCAGAAGGTTCATGGCTGCCTTCACTGTGCCGGGGGGCGTGCCCACCGCCAGGCCGATCCGCAGGGGGCTGAGCTTCAGTTGCAGTTCCTGGGCCAACGCGAGGTCGCCGCGGCGAAATGCTTCGTAAATGCCGACACATTCCCTCGGGGCGATGTTGGCGGTTCCGGCGACTGCTCCCCGCGCTCCGAATTGCAGCGCGGGGAGAATCAATGTGTCTCGACCTTGGAAGACGGCGAAGCGGGGCTGCGGCGTGGCCCGGATGAATTCGATCAGGGTTTGCAAATCGCCGGCCGAGTCCTTCATGCCAATGATGTTCGGCACTTCGGCTAAGCGGGCGCAGGTCTCAACCTCGATCTTCAATCCCCCGGTGACCGAGGGGTTGTTGTAGAGCAGCAGGGGGATCGAGATGTTCTCGGCAATGCGGCGGTAGTGGTCAATAATTTCGGCTTGCGTCGGCGAGATGTAGTAGGGAGTGATGACGGATACGGCGTCGGCCCCCTCCCGCTGCGCCATCTGAGATAGGCGAATCGCCTCGCGGGTGGTTTCCGCCCCCGTGCCGGCCATCACGGGGACACGCTTGTTGACCTGGGCCACGGCCGTCGCGATGACCGCTTGTTTTTCGCTTTCGTCGAGAGCATAGAACTCGCTGGTGGTGCCGAGCACGAAGATACCGTGGACCCCTTGGGCCAACAGATGTTCGATGAGCCAGCGGAGTCGGTCGAGGTCTACGTCCTCGTTTTCCTTCATGGGGGTCACAACAGGCGGGATGATACCGTGCAGATTCATCGCGTGGTCTCAGTGCGGAGGATGAGAGACGTTGTATCCGGCGAGGAGAGATCGTCTCGTCAGAGCGTCAGCGTCCGGCGGCGAGGCTGGGTCGATGCTTCCATGACTCCACCGCCTCTTGAACTTGTTCGCTGGTCAGAAGGACGTGCTGGCCGTCGCGATACAGCGGTGTCGCGCCGTGGATCTCCAGGATGGACCACCACGGGGAATCGACGCGTAAAAGGAGGTATTGCGTTCCGTAAGACAGCACGCGTTCCCATCGCCGGGGCCAATCGCGATCGGCTCCAGGCAGGTAGTAGCTGTCTAGCAGAAGTTCACCGGGGTAGAAGAACCCGCGGGTATCGGTGTAGACACGGGCTTTCCCCGGGAGGCGCCACAGCAGATACGATCCTTCATCGCTGCCGGAGAAAATGTTCCACGGGGGCGCCGTCGGCAGGTTGCCTGCTGCGATCCAGTCGCACGCCTGACGCGGCCAAAGTCGATTCTCGACATTCGGCGTCAGCACTGACCAGGGCGACATCGTGAACGCCGCCAACACCAGCAACCCGACTCCCAGCCACCTCGGTTGTGGTTTGAGCAACGGTCCGGAAAAGAGGCGTTTCGCCAATCGCTCGAATCGCAGAACCCAACGACTGGTAAGCGATCGTAACGCGACCCACGATCTCAACTGAGGAGCCATGCGCGGCACCGCATAGGCTGAGGTGATGACGATCCAGTCGATCACGCCGCGTGTCGCTGTGGCCGCAAGCCCCGCTGTCCCGAGAAGCAAGGCCCCCTCCCACAGACGGAAGTCGCGGCGATTCTGCCATAACACAATCGTCAACGCCACACCCAACAACAGGGCGAATTCGATGACGAAAGGCGGTTGCCCCAGATAGCTCCAGGGTGGTCGAATCTCTCGAAAGAGTTGCTGCGCGGGGTGCCTCAACTCCGAGGCGAAAGGGTATAAGAATCGGCCCATTGGATCAGGAGCGACGAGCGACGCCGTGAACCCGAGGCCGCCCCACCACGTCAGGCGCCGGACCATTTGCGGATCGGCCCGACCGCAAAGGCACGATAACCCCTCGAAGGCGATGGCCCCGAGGAGCAGCGCCTGGCCCATAATGACCGCCGGATGCAAATTCCCCCACAGAAACATGACCCAAGGCAAGCGGAGGTCCAACGGCTTTCGGTTTCGGACATGGTCGGACAGCCAACCGGAGACGAGTTGCAGACCCAAAGTGCTGAAAACCATCGGCCGAAGACGCTCAAACGAAATAAAAATCAATCCGCAAGCAAGCACCGTCAGAACGATACCGTGAGAGGCCACACCCCGGGCTTTCAACTGCCACGCCAGAACGATCAACGGAGCCGCGAAAAGCAGGACGCGCCCCAGTTTCATTCCGGGATGATCCAGGTAACGAAAGCCGAAGGCCAATCCGACTTCGTAGAGCCATTCGTGATCGGGAATCCGTTGACCCGCGATGGTATAGCTGAAGCTGTCGCGGGGCGGGACTTCGCCGGTTTGCAAGATGTGTTCGCCTGTTCGGATCTGCCAGCAGAAATCGAGATCCGCCGGAGGACTGCTGTACAGATAAACGCCCAGCGCCCATGCCAACCACGTCAGGGCGTTCGGAAAATGCAGCGACGGCACGAAAGTGAAGCCTCTCATGCCGAACTATAGAAGATTTTTGTCGGAGATGGCACGGTGAACGTCGGGCGACGGCCTATTCCACCGCGGGTCGCAGGGCCTCTTCGGCGGCATCGGCTCCGACCAGAGGCGACCGGCAAGCGAAATGACGACAAATATACGTCGTCACCGGGCCGAGAGCCTCCCTGCCTTGCAGCAGACCAATGCCCTCGACGGGGGCCGCCGGCTCTCGCAGCGCCACGACAGCATGCGGCCGGAACACACGCCGAATTGCCCGGAGCACTCGTTGGGTCTCAGGCTCGTGAGGATCGCCGACAACGGCGAACTCGTCCACCGGACCCAGCCAGAAATCGACTCCCAGCAACAAGGTGCCGCACGCCAAAGGCGCTTCGGCCATTGCCCCGTCGAAAGCGCGGAGGGTCTTCTCTGCCCGATCGCGGAAATCGCGACGACCGGTCAATGCCGACAGCCGAAGCAAGCCGAGTACAGCCATGCCCAAGCTCGACGGCGTCGAAGAGTCGTGGACCTCCTTGGTCCGGGCAAAAAGTTGTTCGTGGTCCTTGGCAGTGTAGAAAAACCCGCCCTCGACCGGATCAGCAAACAGATCGATCATCGTTTCGGTCAGGTGCACGGCTTCGGTCAGCCAGCGCGGATCGAAGTCGGCCTCGTAGAGGGTCACGAGAGCATCGACGAGGTAGGCGTAATCATCGAGATACGCGGGAAGTTTGGCATTCCCCAGTTCATCGGCCGTGCGCCATAAGCGCCCTTGGGGTGTTCGCAGATGGGTCAGTATAAATTCTGCGGCACGTCGAGCCGCCTCGATATACCGAGGTTCGTCGAAGACGGCCCCCGCTTGGGCGAAGGCCGACAGCATCAGCGCGTTCCACGACGTCAGGATTTTTTCATCGCGCCCGGGTCGGACACGCTGAGCCCGTGCGGCCTCGAGTTTCGCTTTGGCGGCCTGCAGGAGCGACGTGATCTCGCTGATCGAGCGGTTGAGCGCTCGAGCATGTTGTTCCAAAGTCTGTGGGCAATGGAGAATATTGTTACCCTCCCAGTTCCCACCGGGGGTGACGTTGTAAACATCCTTGAATGGCTTGGCGAGATCGGGCCCAAGGAGATGGTCGATTTCCTGCTCGGTCCAGACGTAGAACTTGCCTTCTTCACCGTCGCTGTCAGCGTCGAGAGTCGAGTAAAAGCCGCCGGTGGGAGCCGCCATCTCGCGTAAGACCCAATCAAGAGTCTGGCAGGCGATTTGCCGATAGAACGGATCGCCGGTGAGTTGGTACGCCTCGACGTAGGAGGGAGGCAAGAGAGCGTTGTCGTACAGCATTTTCTCGAAGTGAGGGACGAGCCAACGTTCGTCGGTGCTGTAACGGTGGAAGCCGCCGGCGAGTTGATCG
>CAKZUU010000133.1 GCA_937922175.1 uncultured Gemmataceae bacterium | reverse complement strand
ACCAAGTCGGTCCCCATCACAATGACGCCCAATCGCTTTGCCGCTCCATTGAGCGGACCATCCCCTTCCATCGCCACGATGCCATCCACAATCGCCAGATGAGGTGTATTCGTCAGCGCGATGTCCACGATGCTGTTTGGGATTCCACGCCAATGCAATTCGTTTTTGGGCCAGCCGTAGCAGATCCCCGGCAGTGTTCCGAAGAGATTTTTCAGCGACAAAGTAGCCCCGGCCCAATGATGAGTTTTCAGCTTCGGCAAGGAGATCAGCACATCGGTGTGAACGACGGTCCGCGCCACGTACAGATAGTCCAGCCCCGTCAGGCGGCCGAGATTCAGAAGCTTCTCCGGCTCGTCATGGTTGAGATCGACAAACGGCACCCCATGTCGACGGAGCACTTCTCCTAACCCGCTTTCCTCGACCAGGTAGTGTGCATTTCGCCAATGCCCCGGACCTTCGGCGACGATGATCTCCGAAGCACCTTCTTCGCGGCAAAGTCGAATGACCGCGTCGATGACGCGAGGATCTGTGTTGATGACCTTATCCCGGTGATATTCGACCAGATTGGGTTTCAACACAACCCGCCGTCCCCCCAAAGGCACCTCGTCGCGAAAATGCCGAAACTGATCACGCAGCACGATCAACAGGTCATCGTCGTAACTCGAAACCGACGCGATATGAACGGCCGAATCGGTCGGTAACGGTCGCAATGCTCCCAACCCGCTCAAAAACAGGCCGCGAACCCGAGACAGCCATCGACCGATCCCGCCGCTACCGTTTGATCCGTTGTTGGGTTCGACAATTGGAGCGGTTTGGTCGGAGGATCTGGAAAGATTGGGGCGATCGTCCAGCCGAAACGGATGAACGCGGTCACTGTCGAGGGCAAGAATCGCCAAGGCATGGCGGACGATCAGATGGGGTGAACCGACATCCGCCAGGAGTGAGCGAAGCCGCTGGTCCACTTCTTGGATGCCCGCTGCGGCGGCGGGGTGATGTTGCCAAGCGGCGAAAGCGAGTCGCGCCCAGCCGAGGTGCTCCAAGTCGTTGGTCGTCGAAACCTGAGATCGAAGGTAGCGTAGAGCACTGGCCACGCGAGCTTCGCCATCAAGGCCTTGGACCGCCAAGAGCATCAAGGCGGTGGGGGTGGGAATCGGATCGGTCAATCGCCCAAGAACACGACGATTCCCGTAATTCACTCCGCCTTCGTCAAAGGCACGATCGATGAGCAAGCGGACGCCGTCGATGGCCTCGGCCGATTCGCCCAACCCACAGCGGCGGAGAGCCAAAACCGCCCAGGCGGTCGGTTCGACCCAGGGGAAATTTCCGTCAGCCCAGGGCCAGCCGACGATCTGCACATTGATGTCCATCATGTCGGCGACTTCGGGGTCGGCCTTCATGACCTTTCCCCGCAGGCTCCGAAGCCGCTCCGCCGTCTTCTGCCAATCATCCCGACCCAGAGCGACCCGAGTAAATAAGGCCAGGGCCGTCGGCCACGCTGCTTCAGCTCGACCCCGCGAAAAACGGTAGGAACCATCCTCAGCCGCATGCATTTGCAGCGATTGCTCGCCGGCGGCGATGACTTCGGCAAATCGTCCGACATCACCCGATAACGCCAACAAGGCCAGACACGTCGGCTCCGGATGTGCCGGTTGGCCATCGACGTAGCCCCACCCGCCTCCCGGAGCCATTCGTCGCGCCAGGTTGTCTCGCAGACTTGTCAGATCCACCACGTTGCGCACCTCAGCCGGGATGCTGCAAATCTACCTCACTTCTCTCGTCCGGGTGTCGTTTGGCCGGCAAAGCGCGACGGATCCGATTCAGGCACTGCCCCACGAAACGGCTTTTCTCAAAAAACGCTCACGTTGAACGATTTCGGTGTCGGTAGCCTGGACAGCGAAATTGAGTTGCGCGATGATAGCAATTGCTCTCCTGCCCCGCTCCTTGAGGTTCTCCACAATGTCTTGGGCGACTTTCGGCAGCTTCTGTGTCGTGGTCTTGACCTCTTTCCCTTTGCCTCCGGGCCTGCCGAAACCCAAAAAGGATGCGGCCGACTCTTCTCCGAAACTGCCGCTGACCGGTTTGGCTCCGGCGAAACTTTTCCCGAATCTCTGTCGGTATCGCTATCGGGTCAGCACTCCGTCACCTCAGTGTCAGGCGTATATCGACCAGGCCCTGGGATTTTATTACTCCTACGTCTGGCTCGAGGCGGCCCGATCATTCGAGACCGCCGCCCAACACGACCCCGATTGCGCATTCGCTTACTGGGGTTTGTCCCGAGCGATGGAAAAATGGGGCAAGGGGGATCACCTCGCCGCCTTGAAGAAGGCCAAAGAGCTGATGTCACGGGCCGACCCGAGAGAGCAAAAACTCATATTGTCGCGCTTGCAAGAAAAAGGGCTGACCGACGAGAAACTGCCCCCCGATCAGCGAAAGTCGGCCGCTCAGAAAACGCTCGACGAATTGCTCGCTTTGCACGATGACGATCAGGAGGCGTGGTTTGCTCGGGCCCAAGTGAGCGATCCGGCGGGCGCCGTCCCCTATTACAAAGCCTTGCTCCGGATCAATCCTCTGCACCCCGGTGCGAATCACGAACTGGTCCACCACTACGAGAACATCCGACGACCGGCTCTCGGATTGCCTTACGCCGATCGATACATCGAGTCCTCCCCGGGGATTCCGCATGCGTTTCACATGCAGGCCCATTTAGCGACTCGGCTGGGTCGATGGGACAAAACGACGGACCTGTCCGCGCGGGCGATCGAACTGCAACGAGCCTACCACGCCGACCAGAACGTCAAGCCCGCGGAGGATTGGCAGTTTTCGCATCATCTCGAGATTTTGACCATCTCTTTGGTGCATGATGGGCGATATCAAGAAGCGCGTCGGATCAAGGAGGAAGCGGAAAAAGCGGGTTACAAACATTGGCTGCCGTGGTTTCGTCTGCTCTTAGCCGAAGGAGATTGGGCTGCCATCCAGCCGATCATCGATCACCATCGCAAGCACGATAAAGCTGCGGCGGCCTATTATGCCGCTCTTCGCGCGATCCATCAGGGAGAATGGGGGCGAGCCGCCGCTGAGATTGAAATCCTTCGTCATGCCTTGACGAATTCCCCCAAGAAGCGACAGACCGAATTGCATTTTTGGGAGACCCAAGGGCTGTTGATGTGTCGAACGGGTGCCCCTGATGAGGGGCTGAAGTTGTTGCAACGGGCCGTGGATCGGACAAAAGACGACTTCCAGCATCACTCCTGGGGCAACGGAGCCTATTACATGGAAGTTTGGGGATTGGCAGCACTGTCGGTCGGACGATGGGAGATCGCCGAAGAGGGACTGCTCGAAGCGTTGGCTCACGACCCGGGCAGCGTGCGAGCGGCCCTCGGCCTGGAGGCGCTTTGCCGACATCGAGGCCGATCTCGTGAAGCGCAGCGCTATTCGGCGTTAGCCGCGAAGTTCTGGCGCCGGGCCGACTCCGATGCCTTAAACTCCCTCCGAGACCAGATCGCCCGATCCGTGCCCAAGCAACCTTTGCTCTCATCGCCGGTCGATTCCACCATGGAGACCCAACGTGGATTACGATGATCGATGTGGCTCCGATCTCCTTGGGCCAGTTTCATCGGAGAGAAAGATGTATCGCGGGCAAACCGTTCTCCTTCTCCTCGTTGTGTCGTCATTTCTTTGGGCCGAGGATCCTTGTGTGTCCGGCGTGCCGGTCGGTGAAAGGCCCGGTCCGTACACGTTTATTGTTTCCACTGGCAAAGAGCGTGGCCAACTGACCTGTTACATTTGCGAGACGGCAGATCAACCCGCTGTCGTGATCTTCGCGCGGTCGCTCAGCAACGAGTTGGGGGAGTTGGCGGCAGCTCTCGATCGAGCCGTGGCCGACCCGAAAAACACTCCGCTTCGAGGCTGGATCACCTTTCTTTACGACGATCATTTAAAAATCGATCGTCAGATCATCGAGTGGGGGAAAACGCATGCCATCAGGACGATGCCGCTGGGCGTCTTCGAGGACTCCGATGGGCCGCCCAGCTATCGCTTGGCTCCCGAGGCAGACGTCACCGTTCTCCTCTTCACGAAAAAGCGCGTGGTGGCTAACTTCGCTTTCCGTGCCGGTGAATTGACCAGCTCACGGCGGCGGGAGGTGCTTGCGGCGCTGCCAAAGATTCTCGACGCGAAATGAGATCGTCCCGGCGGCATTGGTGGATTCGTTCAACCAGCGATGACCTGTGTTATGAATCTCCTGCCCGTGTCCCTGTCGGTGAAGTTACCCGATTGGCTCGTCCCATCGATCGAGCCATCTCGGAGGTTTCTTGACGATTCAGAAAGGATGCGATTTGTCATCTCGCTGGCACGGGAGAATGTCATTCGTCAGACAGGCGGTCCCTTTGGGGCGGCGGTGTTTGACGAAGATGGCACGTTGGTCTCCGTTGGTGTCAATTTGGTCGTGCCAGCTCAAAATAGCGTGCTGCACGCCGAGATTGTCGCCTTGCTTTTAGCACACCACCGACTCAGAAACTATCATCTCGACCGGTTCGGATGCGAACTGTACAGTTCTTGCGACCCTTGCGCAATGTGTTTGGGAGCGACTTTTTGGTCTGGCGTGCGTCGGCTGGTGTGTGGTGCCCCGCGCGAGGCCGCAACGGAAGTCGGCTTCGACGAAGGACCCGTATTCCCGGAAAGCTACGCCTACCTGCGTGACCGAGGCGTGACGGTGATTCGCCGATTGTTAGAGACTGAAGCATGCGAGGTGTTTCGCCTTTATCGTCAGATGGGCGGGGAGGTGTACAACGGCCATGCGACCGATCTGCCGGCACCCGCCAGCGAACAGACGCAGAAAGATATGTGAGAGCGTCGGCAGGGAGCCAAGATGATCTGATCGTTCGGCCCCCCAACGATGAGGGCAAACCGAGATTTCGGTGAGTGGTCCCGGACTTGACAATCCGATCACCGAGGTTTAGTTTTGTAAATGGTACTGAGGCTACCAAGCCGATTGATCCCGCCGCCGAGCCTTCTGAGCTCGGTCCCCACGCCCGCCTGATGAGGTCTCCGCCATGTTGACCGTGTTTGGACCGACGCAACGGTATTGCGATGGCATCTCGCGGCGTTCGTTTTTGAAAATCGGGGCATTCTCATTTGGGTCGTGGCATCTGAGCTTGGCTGACATCGCCCGTGCTGAACTGGCGCGTGGCACACCCACCTCGCCGCATAAAGCCGTGATCAACATCTTTCTGGGGGGTGGACCACCTCACCAGGACATGTGGGACATCAAAACCGAAGCCCCGGCCGAAATTCGCGGCGAATTCAAGCCGATCCACACAAAAGTTCCCGGAATTATGATCGGCGAGTGCTTCCCGCGAATCGCGGCCCTTGCCGATAAGTGCGTCTTTATCCGTTCCGTGGTCGGGGCGATGGATCGTCACGACAACGTGCAGTGCTACTCCGGCTTCCTCGCGGAATCGCTTCGTCCCATTGGAGGGCGCCCGAGCATTGGTGCCGTCTTATCAAAGCTGCTTGGGCCCGTGGATCCATCGGTGCCCCCGTTCGTCGGTCTGACCGCTCCGACGCAACATCGCCCTTGGGGCGAGCCAGGAGCCGTCGGCTTTTTAGGCCCAAGCTACCAGGCATTTCGACCGGACGGCGAAGGGCTCGCCAACATGCGCCTGCATCCGATCATTCAGCAACACCTGGCCGATCGTAAGCAACTGCGTGCTCGGTTCGATCAGATGCGGCGGGACATCGACGTTGTGGGGGCCCTTCAAGGTTTTGATGCTGCCACGGAGAAGGCGCTCAACGTTCTGACGTCCAGTAAATTGTTAGACGCGCTCGACCTGTCGAAAGAAAGCCCGAAGGTTCGTGCGATGTACGGAGATGGCAAACCGTACAATTACCAATACGACGGAGCGCCGACGGCCAACGATCAATTGCTCATTGCCCGACGATTGGTCGAAGCGGGAGTTCGTTGCGTGACGCTGACGTTTGGGCGATGGGACAGTCACGGGCAGAACTTCGAACTGGTGCGCGATCACGGCACGAAATTGGACCAGGCTTTCAGTGCTTTGATTCAGGACCTGGAAGTGCGGGGGATGCTCGATGACGTGACCGTCATCGCCTGGGGCGAGTTTGGCCGAACGCCCCGGATCAACTCCAACGCCGGGCGCGATCATTGGCCGCAGGTCAGTTGTGCCCTGCTTGCGGGTGGCGGAATGCGAACCGGTCAGGTCATCGGTGCCACGAACCGGCTCGGCGAATACGCCGTCTCTCGTCCGGTCACGTTCAATGAAGTGGTGGCGACCATCTACCACAACCTGGGACTGGATCCGATGACGACGACGATTCCCGATCCCACGGGCCGCCCCCAACATATCGTGGAGCAACCCGCGCTTCGCGAATTAATCTGATCCCAATACGATCTCGCCCCGCAGTCACGATGAAGGTGCCAGATCGCGCCGGAGTCGAGACTGCGGCCTTTTGTCATAATAACCGGCATATGGTTTCCTCATCTCGAATCGAAGCCGCGTATCAGCGGGCCAAGACGGAATTACTCGCAGAGCGAACAAACGACGGCTTCTGGATCGGAGAGCTTTCTTCCTCCGCGTTGTCAACGGCGGTCGCGGTCAGTGCTCTGAGCTTGGTGAGCGGATATGACGAGTCGGTGAAGCAGGGGATCACCTGGTTGAGCGCCCATCAGAATGAAGACGGGGGCTGGGGCGACACGATCAAGAGTTTCAGCAATATCTCCACAACCATGTTGGTGCGGGCGGCGTTTCATCTCAGCGGAGCCGCTGCTCACTGTGCCGACGTGGTGGTTCGTGCCGAACGTTTTCTCCGCGACCATGGGGGCGCCACACCGGCAGAACAGGCCGAAACGATCCGACGGCGATATGGGAAAGATCGAACGTTTTCCGTCCCGATCTTGATGAATGCCGCTTTGGCTGGTCTGGTCCCCTGGTCCGAGGTCCCACCGTTGCCATTTGAGTTGGCCTGCCTGCCGCAATCGTGGTATCGCTGGGCGCGATTGCCGGTCGTGAGCTACGCTTTGCCCGCCCTCATCGCGATTGGTCAAACGATCCATCATCACCGCCCGACACGTTGGCTTCCGAGCCGTT
>CAKZUU010000132.1 GCA_937922175.1 uncultured Gemmataceae bacterium | reverse complement strand
TGCCTCGAAGGAGTTGTCGCGTCAATCGTCCTTCTCAGGTGGGCGCTCCACAGCAAAATCCGTCCAGCCGATCATCATTTCTTGCCATGTTTGATCACCCCAACGGACCGGGCGCGAAGGGTCGGGGTTGTTGGGATTATTCGACGAGTTGTCGTAATGAGCCACACAATGCAACATGGCTCTCTTCGGCAAGCGAAGCGGCTCGGCGAGATAATAGGCATTCTGCCAATTGAAGTCGTAGCGAGGCACGCGGAGCAACGCTTGTTTCTTTCCGTCAGGGAAAACTGCCTCGATGAAGAAGTCTTTCCCACGCAAATGCATGTGCGGCATGAAACTGAGGATTTGAACCTCTTTGGGGAATCCCGTCAGTTTGAAATTCTCGTCGACCGGACCCCAGGATTCAACTCGATGATTCGAGGCCCCCGGAGGAATCACGAAACCCGAATACAAAATCGGAACCGTTTGCACTTCGTACCGGGGCGGTTCTTTGGCAAAGATCAAGCCAATTTTCGAGCGATCGGATTGTGCTCTGCCATTGGGGGTGTAGTGCATTTGAAGGACGATCTTCGCCTTTTTGGGAACTCGCTTGGCGAAGCCGGGCGGCAGAATGGTCGGCATATCTCCCGGAGCGGTACCACACAGAACGGCCGCTTTCTTGGCGTTGGCGACCAATGGCGGTAACAGCGGCGGGCCGATTGGGACCGGTTCGTTCGAGCCTAAGGGCGGGACCACGAACGCAATGATATGGTGCACCACCTCAGGTGCTCCGGGTCGGGCCTCGGCACGTTCAATCCATCGGTCTTCGGGAAAGTTCGTGTCGAGAACGAAATACTTGTATGGCAAACCACCTCGAGGTGTCTCTGCCGGCACCTGATACGGCTCCCGCATCTCGAAGACGACGTCCGGTGTGCCAATCCTCCAGCCTTCGGGCCAGTCGATCGGCTCGGGTAAATCACGGTCGTCTCCCTTTGGGCAACCCGCGTCGATCCAAGCGATCAATGTCTCCAAATCCTCTTTGGGGAGGCTGCGGTCATTTTTGAACCGACCGATATGCGGATCGGCAAACCAAGGCGGCATCCGCTTCTCCGTTACGACCTCTCGGATCATGGCGGACCAGTTCGCGGCGTGGTCATATGTCAACAGAGGAAATGGACCAATCTGGCCGGGGCGATGGCATTCCTGACAGTGCGTCTGCAAGATCCGAGCGACCTGTTTCGAGTAGGTGATGTCGCCTGACGACTTGGCCCGCCTTCGTCGAGTGATGAGGCAGCCAACCGCTTCGGTTTCCGTCACCACGACCGGCCGATCGTTGAGGATCGAGTCAATCGCCTCGACCATTTCCTGTTTCGTGGGTTGTGCTCGACGATAGTCGATGCCGAACTGATCGTCGATGCGACCGCGGTATTTGATGGTCCGTTTCTCTCCAAGCACAAAGACTTCGGGCACCCGCCGCGCTTTGAATTGATCGGCGACACTGCCTTGCGAATCCTTCAGAACCGGAAAGGGGAGGCCGTGTCGCTCGGCGTGGGCAGCCACTTCCGATGGTTCCTCACCAGGATTTGCATTGATGCCGACAAACTGAACTCCCTTCGTCTCGTACTGTCGAGCCAAGCGAGCCAGGATCGGCATGTAGGCGTTGTTGACCGGACACGAGGTGCCGATGAATGCGACCACCACGATTTTTTTGCCGTCGAAATCGGTCAGCGCCACAGGCCGACCCGTGCGGGCATCGGGTAAGCGGAAGTCCAAAGGGGCGTCCTTGTCCGCGCCGAACGATGGCACGAAGGATTGCAGGCCGAGCGAAGTCAACGCGACCCACAGAGTTAACAAACATCGTGGCATGGGAAACGGGACTCCTTGGTGCGAGTGACCTTGTCGTGATGGCTGGCGTATCGTCGAGTGATCACGTGGGTAGAACCTAATAAGGCCGCGGCATTGGCGAGGGTGTTCACAGCCCGTGACGGGGCGTCAGCTTTAAGGTTTTGATTTCGTTACCACGTCGTAATTTGACGGGCACGGACTTGCCTACCTTGATTTGGGCAGCCGCCTCGTAAAAATCGACGACACTGTCCGTCCAACGGCCATCCACCGTCAGGATTCGATCGTTGACACGTACTCCGGCCTCATCAGCGGGCCCACCCGTGAAGACTCGGCGAACCTCGACACCGGGTTCCTCATCATCCGCGCTTTTCTCGACGGTCATTCCCCATTGACCCAGAGGGGCGAGGATTTTCGGGGAGTTCCGAGCTTTCGGCTCGGCCATCATGATGTTCATCAGCGCATCGAAAATATTGACCGGCTGAAACCCGACCGGCTTGAACGACATCGTTTTCGCCTGATAATCGATGGTCATCTGATAGCGAGCAAAAAAAGGGAAGCCGACGATGCCGTCAATTCGACCAAATAGCTCCTCCATCACTTTGACGGTGGGATGATCCATGACCACCGTCGCAATATTTTCGGCCTTCAGTTCGCCTAATTCGAACTCTTTGATGGTGGTCGGCTCGCCCATGAAGTTAAAGAGACCGGCACCGAAGGATCTCGCCTCGCGTTTGACCAGGCCGGACTCTTTCGCTGCCCGGGTACTGACGAGCATCATCGGGGCCCCGGTGTCGAAGATCAGCCGATAGGGGCCTTTGCCGTTGATCTTGACCCGCACCGCCATGTGCTTTGAGGGAAGGAGCTCGAAGGGCACGGTTCGCGGCGGCGGAGAGTCATCCGCCACCAGCCGCGGACCCGCCGCGACGATGAAGAACCAAGCGGTCAGGATTACCGTGACGATGCGACGCATGATCAGAGGCCTCTCCCCAGTTTCACCGTTCGCGTTAAGCTCTGCCCACCACGTTCGAGGGAAACTTCGACGGAATCTTGCGGCGAGAATCGAGCCATCAATTGAAGTACCTCGGAAATCGTGGAGACGTTTCGCTTGTTGATAGCGTTGATCCGGTCGCCGACACGGAGGGCGGCTTGCTCCGCCGGGCTGCCGGGGTACACCGCCGTCACGATCACTCCATCTTTGTCGTCAAGTTCGAGGCCAAGATAGCCTCGGGGTCGGCGTTCCGGAGGCCCTTTGAAGTTCATGAGCGGTGCAAGCAGTTTCATCAAAGTGCCGATCATTTCCAGACCGCCCTGTCCGCCTCGCCCAAACGCCGGAATCTCGCCGGGATCAAAGCCAGGCAACTCGGTTAGGAGCAGCTTGTCGCTGGTGAAGTCGTATGTGATTCGATAGCGTGC
>CAKZUU010000131.1 GCA_937922175.1 uncultured Gemmataceae bacterium | reverse complement strand
GACGCGGTTTGGGGGAAGCGACTGCACCCGATGCTCGGTATCGCCGGTCTTGGACTCGCCAGTTGGCTAGTCGCACGGACATCCGCGAGCAACAGCGATGCGACCCTGCGCAGCAAAGCGCGTGCCCTCTTCGGGATGCTGGTGATTCAAGCTCTGCTCGGCGTGGAAGCGTTTCTCCGAGTGACGGAAGCGACGGCGGTCCATCGGGGAGCAACAGTGTGGGATGCGGCGTGGCGCTCGCTTCATGTGTGGCTGGGGTTCGGTGTCTTTGCCACGGCGGCGATGTTCGCTGCCCGAGCTTGGAGAGCGAAGCTCCTCTGACGAGGAGCGATGAACAGACGGCGAACCGCCGTCAGTCGCGTGAGGCCATGAGTGTTGGCATGAGTACCCAGGTCCTCTCACCGGCAGAAGTCGTCCCGATCACCGCCAGTGTACGGATCAGCGACTACGTGCAGTTGATCCGCCCCAAAATCGCCGTCATGGTTCTCGTGACGGCATGGTTGGGGATGTTATGGACAGGTGATGCCATCGATACGTCGGTCGCTGTGGCGATGTTGCTTGGAACAGGGATGGTGACGGCATCGGCGAGCGCGTGGAATCAGGTGCTCGAACGCTCGACGGATGCGCGAATGCGCCGCACCGAGAACCGACCGCTGCCGGCTCGGCGGATGCGAGTCGCGGAAGCGTCGCTAACCGCCACGATGGTGGGTGTCCTCGGTTTGATTATTCTCGGGCGGTTGTCCAGCGGTCCCCTGGCTGCGGGGATTGCCGCTTCGTCATGGTTGCTTTATGTGTTGGCGTACACTCCCGCAAAGCGATGGACGGTTTGGAACACACTGATGGGAGCGGTGCCCGGTGCTTTACCGCCCTTGATCGGTTGGTCTGCCGTGCGAGGTTCGCTGACCGGGGAAGCGATGCTGCTCTTTGCCATCCTTTTTTGTTGGCAGTTGCCGCACTTCCTGGCCATCGCGTGGATCTACCGCGATCAATATGCCGCTGCGGGACTGCGAATGTTGCCAAACCTCGACGCGTCGGGGAGAAGGACCGCCGCCACGATGCTGATTTCGATGATCGTCCTTGCCGGAGTGAGCCTTTGGCCGCTCGCACTCGATGCTGGTTGGATTTACGGTCTTGGGGTGTTGCTGGCCAATGTGGGGTTTATCGGGTGTGGAGTCGATTTCGCTCGGCGGCGCCAACCGCAGACGGCTCGCTGGGTGCTGAAGGCGTCGCTGGTTTATTTGCCCTTGGTCTTGGGGTTGTTGGTCCTGGATCGGTACGTCTCGTGAGTTAATTCCCCCCTTCGCCAGCGATGAATCGAAGGGGGCAGGCCTTGTGGGTAAACGTCATGACCGCTGCCAGTGTGGATGAAGCCAAATATACCCAGCGTGGCATTCCCGTCAGCAACGGGAAACTCGCGATTTGGTTGTTCTTGGTGACCGAAATCATGTTCTTCACGGGGCTGATCGGCACCTACATCGTCCTTCGCATGGGCACGCCGGAGGGTGCTTGGCCCAAGCCCAGCGATGTTCATCTCAGTGAAGCTTTGGGAGCCATCAATACCTTCGTTCTGATTTTCTCCAGCTTCACGGTCGTGATGGCCCACTCGGCGATCAGCCGAGGCGAGTCGAAGAAGTGCCTCAACTATATCGCGATCACGTTTCTGTGCGGCGTCGTTTTTATGGGCATCAAAGCCTACGAGTACTCCGCAAAATTCTCGCACGGAATCATGCCCGGGTACATCGCCGACAATCTGATCGACCCGAGCCTGCGGAACATTGACACCCGTCAGCCCGAAACGATGCACCTGGAGGAGCCGGAGTACGCACGCTTCATCAAAGAAGCCGGTCGGCATCCGTATGACCCGGGAGCGGCCCAGTGGTTCAAGGCACAGGTGCGGCAGAAACTGACCCCCGTGGCCCAACCGGTGCTCGAGCAAGTCGCTGCCGCCGAAGCCCAGGCCAAGGAAGAACAACGTCTTCTCACCGCCGACGAAAGAAAGGCGCTACTGGCCCGCATCCGTGACGAATCGCGCAGCGAGGAGCAAAAAAAAGCGTTTGAATGTTACCAAGTCCTCGCCGCTCTCACGGGTTCCGGTCCCGGACGACCAGCCAGCGCCTTCGAAGTCGGCATCATGTCGAACAAATTGAATGAAACGTATCACGATTTGCATCTGCCCGCATTCATCCCCTACGGCAATCTGTGGGCGTCTTGCTACTTCGCCATGACCGGCTTCCACGCCGCTCACGTCATGGGTGGGCTGGTCGTTTTTGGCATCATCCTCATTCACGGTCTTCGCGGCCGATTGGTCAAAAATGCCTGGAATGTTTCGATGTTGGAACTGACGGGATTATATTGGCACTTTGTCGATGTCGTGTGGATCTTCCTCTTCCCCCTGCTGTACTTAATCTGAAGAGACAACGACTCGCAGGAGTATTCTCTATGTCCGAGCCAACGCATGCTGCCGAGTCTGCCCACGAACAGTCGCTCGGCGTTCACGGTCAAGCTCATGACCACGAGCACGAGCAACACATTCCCGATTCGACATTCATCAAGGTGTTCGGCGCGCTTCTGGTGTTCACGGCCATTTCATTCGCCGCCAATCAAATCTTTGCCGCGAAGAACCCCGTGGTCAACTTCCTCATCATCGGTTTCGTCGCCTGTTGCAAAGCCTTTCTGGTCATGTATTTCTTCATGCACCTGAAAATTGATTGGCGAAAAGTGTTCGTTTTCCTGATCCCGATTTGCATTCTGGCGCCGATGGTGATCGTGGTCTTGTGGCCCGACATGGTGTTGGCGTGGCGCCTGGCCTCTCCGGACACGGCACCGTGAGCGGTTACGATTTGCCGACCGTCAACGCGATTCTCAACGCGACGTCAACGGTACTCATCGCGGCGGGCTATTGGGCCGTGCGGACTCGACGCATCAGGCTGCACCAAGGCATGATGCTGACCGCCTTGGTGACGTCCGCATTATTCTTGGCGTCGTACCTGGTCTATCACTTCGTGGTTCGCCAAGGGGAAGCGACCCGATACGAGGGCGAATTGCGGGGGGGTCTATCTCGCCTTGCTCGTGTCCCACACCGTCCTGGCAGCAGTGGCGGCCCCCCTGGTTTTGCTCACCGCCGGACTAGCGATTCGAGGACGCCTTGTCGGACACCGACGCCTCGCCCGAATCACCTTACCAATCTGGTTGTATGTTTCCGTCACCGGTGTTGTGATATACTTTTTCTTAAAGGACCTGTATCCGCAGGGGTGATGTCGTGCTGAAACGTTTGCTTCTCGCCGCGGCCCTGATTGCGTCGGATGCGTCGGCCAGTTGGAGTTGCCCCTTATGCAAAGAGGCCATCCCTGAAGCCGCCGACGGGCAGAACAACTACGACCCAGTGCGACAATCGCTCGCGTACAACTACAGCATCTATTTCATGCTGGGTGTCCCCTTTGTCGTGGCCAGCGCGATGGGACTGTTCATTTATCGGCAATGTCGCCGAATCGACCGCACTGTCGAATGATCGGCGCGACCAGGTATCTGCCGGCTCGTACTTTCCCGCCGTACACCTACATCCCCGGACGAACCCCGCATCCGATTTCGGATCCCGCGGGTCATTCGTTTGGGAAATCGACCCGACCATCCGCGAGTGCGTCTGACGCGCCGGACGACACCGCCCTGTTGTGGGGCATCGATCTGTTCAATCATGGCTACTACTGGGAGGCCCACGAAGCG
>CAKZUU010000130.1 GCA_937922175.1 uncultured Gemmataceae bacterium | reverse complement strand
GGTGTCGGCACCGGCTGTTGATCTCACCTCGACGAAGACGATTTGAGCACCATCCCAGGCGATCAGGTCGATCTCGCCCCGGGGTGCTCGGTAATTATGCTTCAGGATTCGATAACCAAGGCGACGCAGAAAAGACGCGGCCGCGCGCTCCGATTGGGTGCCGAACCAACGACGCCACCACGGCCAATGACTCAGGCGACGCATCGTTCCACTCGGCGGACTCAGGGAACAGTCGGGGCGAAGCCCGGGCCGCGGCAATCCGTGTCATTACGAACCGGAGGCGTTGCCCGAGGCGTTGGTGTCGGTCGGCTTGGCGGCACGCTCGCGCAGGCGCGTCGCCTTTCCCACACGGTCACGCAAGTAGTAAAGCTTGGCCCGACGCACGCGCCCCGTTCGTTTCACTTCGATCTTGGCGATTTTCGGGGAGTTCAGAGGAAAGACACGCTCGACTCCCTCACCTTGCACGATCCGACGGACGGTGAAGGTTTCTCGCGCTCCCTCCCCATTCCGAGCGATGACCACGCCGTTGAAGATTTGAATCCGTTCTTTCTCGCCTTCCAGGATGCGCTGGTGCACATCCACAGTGTCGCCGATCTGGAATTGAGGGCGCTCGGCCTTGATGTTTTCCGCTTCGACAGCTGCGATCAATGCGTTTTTCACGACGACTCTTCCTTTCGACTCCGGAGTTTGGTTTGATTTTCACGCCATTGTTTGATGGCTCCGTGATCGCCGCTCAACAGCACCTCGGGCACGGCCATGCCCCGAAAGACGCGGGGTCGAGTGTACTGAGGGTATTCAACTCTGCCCGGCTCTGAATGGGTCTCCTCGTCGAGGCTCGACTCGTCACCCAAGACTCCCGGCACCAGGCGGATGACCGTGTCAATCACCACCATCGCCGGTACTTCCCCGCCGTTGCAGACATAATCGCCGATCGAAATCTCTCTTGGTTTCAGACCTAACCGGATTCGTTCATCGAAACCCTCGTACCGGCCGCACAGCAACAGCAGGCGTTTCTGCATGGCCAATTCGCGGACGATCTGCTGCGTTAAACGTTCTCCCGCGGGCGTCAGCATCATCAACAGGCCCGGATCCGGACAACGGGCTTGCACCGCTTCGACGCAATCGAAAACGGGTTGTGGCATCAGAATCATCCCGGGCCCCCCTCCGAAGGGCCGGTCGTCGACCTTATGATGCTTCTGATCTACCGACCAATCCCGAATGTTCCATCGATAAATTTCCACCAGCCCGCGCTCTTGCGCCAACCGCACGAGGCTTTGCCCGAGATAGCCCTCAAAAATCTCGGGGAACAACGTCAGGATGTCGAAGCGAAACGCTGTGCTCACACCGGGGAATTGGCTGCCGATTCGCTCGCCGCCTGCTCCTCGAACTTTTTCATGTATTTCTTGAGGAAAATCTCGACCTTTTCGGACGGTTTGGCCCCGACGCCGAGCCAGTACTTGATCCGGTCCGGCCGCAATTTCACCCGTTCGTCGGTGTCGCGGATGGATGGGTCATACGTACCGAGTTCCTCGAGAACCCGACCATCGCGGGGTTGTCGGCTGTCGATTGCCACGATACGGAAGAAGTGCCGGTGTTTTCGGCCCATCATTTTCATGCGAATACGAACCGCCACGATTCCTACCTCGTGCTTTCTACCGGAAAGGGATCATTCTATAGACCCATCATCGTCGGACAAGATTGACCTCCCGACGTCAGGCAATGTGGAAAAAATCCTGGTCGAAGTTGAAGTCAGGCCGGTCGGCTCGTTAGAATAGCGTCACCCCGCCGGTGACACACCATTTGTCCTCCGAATCGATGGTTCCTGCGATGATCAGTTTAATGAATCGACGCGAGATGCTGCGCCGCTGCGGTATGGGCATGGGTGCGTTGGCCCTGTATCCGCTCTTGCAGCACCCGGTGCGGGCGGCGAACCCTCTGGCGGCCCGGGGGGCGCCATTCATGGCCAAGGCCAAACGAGTGATTCACTTGTTCATGAATGGCGGGCCATCGCACATCGACACATTTGACCCGAAGCCGATACTGGCGAAATACGCCGGCAAACCGCTGCCCAAGCTACTTCCGACGGAGAGGAAAACGGGAGCTGCCTTTCCTTCCGCATTCAAGTTCAAGAGGTATGGCCAGAGCGGGATCGAGGTGAGCGAGATTTTCGCCAAGACGGCCGAATGCATCGATGATATCTGTGTTATCCGCTCGATGCATGCGGATGTCCCGAATCACGAGCCGTCGTTGTTGTTGATGAACTGCGGCGAGGCGCGGTTGATTCGGCCCAGTGTCGGCTCGTGGATCACCTACGGCCTGGGGACCGAAAACCAGAACCTGCCGGGATTCATCGCGATGTGTCCTGGGGGCTATCCCATCCAGGAATCACAGAATTGGCAGGCGGGTTTCTTGCCCGGCATCTATCAAGGAACGTACATCGACACCCAACACACCGCGATCGACAAGCTCATCGAAAATATCCGGAACAAGTCGATGTCCTTAGCCGAACAGCGTCGTCAGCTGGATCTCGTGCAAGCGTTCAACGAGCGTCATCGCTCCGAGCGACCTGGCGATGCGCAGCTGGAAGCACGAATCCAATCGTTCGAACTGGCTTATCGGATGCAGATGGAAGCAGCCGAGGCTTTCGACATCAGTCGGGAGCCCAAATACATCCGGGACATGTATGGCCCCGGCGTGCAAGCCCGGCAAATTCTCATCGCTCGCCGCTTGATCGAGCGTGGTGTCCGCTTTGTGCAAGTTTGGCATGGCGAAGGGCAACCTTGGGACAACCATGATGACATCGCCGACGCGCACCGTCGTCTGGCGAAACAATGCGATCGGGCAATCGCGGCACTTTTGAAGGACCTGAAAGCTCGCGGTCTGCTCGATGAAACATTGGTGATTTGGGGTGGCGAGTTCGGCCGGACACCCTCCGTGGAACTACCGACCCCAGGGGCGAACGCGGGTAAAATGAATGGCCGCGATCATAACCACTACGGTTTCACGATGTGGCTGGCAGGGGGCGGTGTCAAAGGAGGACAAGTTGTCGGAGCGACGGATGAATTCGGGTTCGCTGCGGTGGAAAATAAAGTTCACGTCCACGACCTGCACGCCACCATCCTGTATCTCCTCGGCTTCGACCACGAAAAATTCACCTATCACTACGCGGGCCGGGATTTCCGCCTCACCGATGTGCACGGCAGGGTAGTACCTGAAATCATCGCTTAACACCGCGCACGTTCCCTGCCTTTGTGCTCTCGTTGCCTTCGCGGCTCAGCATCGCGACGGGCGAGTGCTCGGCCCGGTCCGTGCGACGGGTGAGACGAAACGATTCGGATGGTCTGCTCGTTCTCGGGGGTGCCGGTGGATCGAAGGTTGGGGCGTCATTGGCCGTGCCTTGCCCCATGGGATACACTTGAGCAGGGGCGACCAGATCGGGGAGGGGATCGGCCATGAACGAGATGCTCAGTTGGCTGGAGAAGAATCACGAAAGCATGGTGCGGAATCTGGCCGAGCTCGTGGCGGTCAAAAGCATCAGCACCGACGGCGAACATCGTCCGGAGATCGAGCGTACCGCCGCGTTGGTGTGCCAACAGATGCGGGAGGCAGGGTTGCACAATGTCGAAATCCTCCGGACGGGTGATTCACTACCGTACGCCTACGGCGAGTGGCTTGGAGCACCGGGGAGGCCGACCGTTTTCCTCTATGCCCACCACGATGTTCAGCCGGTCAATCGCGTCGGCGATCCGAAGGACGATTGGCGATCCGATCCCTGGACATTGACCCGTCGCGATGGCCGATTGTATGGACGAGGTGCCGCCGACGATAAAGGGGCGATCGTGGCCCAACTCGCGGCCGTCGCCAGTTATTTGAAGACTCGAAACACACTCCCCGTCAACATTAAGATGTTGGTCGAAGGCGAAGAGGAGGTCGGTTCGCGCAACCTGCTCCGCTTTTTCGATCAGCATCGCGACCGCATCCGCTCCGATGTGATCGTCGTGTGCGACACGGAGAACATCGAAGTTGGTTTGCCGTGCATCACCTATTCGCTGCGGGGAATTGTGAGCGTCGTGGTGGAGGTGCGCAGTGCAGCGTCGCCGGTGCATTCGGGCATGGGAGGAGGTTATATCGCCGACTCCGCGATTGCCCTGAACGCTATCTTGGCGCGGCTCTATTGGGGTAACGGGCCGTTGACCATCCCCGGTTTCTACGATCGGGTGCGGCCCCTCACGGAAAAAGAGCGCAAGACGTTCCGATCGCTGCCATTCGATGAGGCATCGTGGCGGAAGAATCTCGGGATACCCGACCATGTCCGGAACGCCGCCGAGGAGGGAGTACATGTTTACGAACAGACGTGGCGAAAGCCGGCTATTACCGTGATCGCCCAGGAGGCAAGTTCGATCAAGGGCGCGTCGAACCAGGTGTTGCCTCGGGCGGCGGCCATCGTGAGTTGCCGCATCGTGCCGGATCAGGAACCCGAGCAAGTGTTTCAGCAATTGAAGGAATTTTTGAGTGAGGATCCCCCGTGGGGCGTCGAGGTCACCGTCAAACCGGCCGGGGCTTATTGCCAATGGTGGATGACCGACCCCAACGGCCCGGCTTTCGAGGCGGCGATGGCCGCGCTGCGTGCCGGCTTCGGACGCGATGCCGTGGGGATCGG
>CAKZUU010000129.1 GCA_937922175.1 uncultured Gemmataceae bacterium | reverse complement strand
CTTAATTGTCGCACAAGGCGTCCACAAAGGGAAAGTCATCCCTATCCCGATCACTCAGTTCGTTATTGGCCGGGAAGAAGGTTGCCAGCTTCGGCCGTCCAGCCCAGCGATCAGCAAGAGGCATTGTGCTCTCAACATCCGCGAAGGCAAGGTGCTCGTCCAGGATTTCGCCAGCACCAATGGTACATTTGTGAACGACACACAAGTCAACGGTGAGATCGAAGTCAAGGATGGAGACCGGATTCGGGTCGGCCCGCTGGAATTCGTTTTGAGGGTCGAGCGGTCGGCTGCTCCCTCCCGCGCCCAGCGGAAACCGACAGCCGAAATTCCGACCCCAGCTCCTGCCGACGACAGCCCGACGAAGGAACAGAAAATCTCCGCCGCCAATCCCGCCGAACCTGACCCCGAGCAAATTGCGGCCCTGTTGTTGAGCACCGATGACGGGCCGACGGGCGGCAGTACGATCACACCGGAGCAGATCCCCTCGGGGAGCACAGTCTTCGACATGTCCGCATTGAATTTACCCGGGACTCCCGATAAGCCCGAAGCGAAGAAGCCCGCCTCGCCCGAGGTGGACAACTCCAAGCGGGCGGCGGAAATCTTGCGGAAGTACATGCAACGACCGAGGACCTGATTTCCCTGGGGCCGCGAGTTGAACGTCCCGGATCGATTGTCCATACCGCTACTACGTCGAAGGCTTCTCCGTTGGTTCGATCGCCACCGCCGTGATTTGCCCTGGCGGCGGAATCGAGACCCTTATCGTATCTGGATCAGTGAAGTCATGCTCCAACAAACGACCGTTGCGACGGTCGCCCGTCGCTTCGATTCGTTTGTGAGTCGTTTCCCAAGCGTCCACGCATTGGCTCAGGCAGAAGAAGGCGACGTCTTGCAAGCTTGGCAAGGTCTGGGCTATTACCGCCGGGCCCGCCACCTACATGCGGCGGCACGTCGGATCGTCGAGGAGTATCACGGCCGTTTTCCGGATCATCCTACTTTGTGTCTCGAATTGCCCGGAATGGGTCCGTACCTGGTCAATGCCTTTCTTTCTCAGGCCTTTGAACGACGACTGCCGATTCTCGAAGCGAATACCGAACGCTTGTATTGCCGATTGTTGAACGAGTTCGGTGATCCACGCACCCTTCCGGTTCGTCAACGACTGATTTCCTTGGCGGCATCCTTACTGCCTCGCCGGCGTGTCGGCGATTTCAATCAAGCCCTCATGGAGCTCGGCGCGTTAGTCTGCCTACCTCGACAGCCCCGGTGTTCCGAATGTCCCTTGTCGGCCGTTTGCGCGGCACACCAGGCCGGAACGCAAGGAGTGATTCCATCACGGCCGCCCCGCTCCCCTTATCGGCGATGCGTGGAGGTCGGGTTGGTCATTTGGCGTGGGCATCGCGCGCTGATTCTTCAACGACCGAGTGAGGGTCGTTGGCCTTTGCTTTGGGAGTTTCCTCGGGGCGCACTGCGGAGCAATGAGACGTCGGAGCAGGCGGTGGTCCGCCTCGCCCACGAGTTGGCCCGTATTGAGATCCGACTGCGACGGCCAATCGGCACGTTGCAGTACTCCGTGCTGCGTGACCGCGTCACCGTGAACTGTTGGGAAGCGCAGTGGCAGGCCGGCCGGGTTCGCACGACTTGGCACGTCTCGAGCAAGTGGCTGCCGATCGACGCCTGGTCCACCCTTCCGAGTAGTTCGCCGCAGCGGCGTTTCGCGCATTTGGTCGGGCAGAAAGCCCTTGGCAAGGATTGGGCGTGAGCAAGGCGTCCGTCCGATATAATGCTCCGAACGACGTCCCCCGAACCCACACGAGGATGAGCGGATGAGACGCTTCTCTGCCCTATTCGTCGCCACGGCCCTTTTGGGCGGCGGCTGCAATTCTCCGCCAGGTGAGACCCAGACCACAAAAAAGCGTGGTACGACCGACGTCAGGATCGGTGCCTCCGCTCCAGAACTCGAGGGACGAGCGACGACAGGCGAGATGATTAAACTCACCCAATATCGTGGGAAAGTGGTCCTTGTCGATTTTTGGGCAACTTGGTGCGGTCCTTGTGTCGCATTGATTCCGCATGAGAAAGAACTCGTGGAGCGAATGAAGGGTCGGCCCTTCGCGTTCATTGGCGTGAGTGCCGACCGTGACCCGCAAGACCTCGAAGAGTTCCTATTGAAGAATAACCTGCCGTGGCCCAACATTCTGGATGATGGATCCCGGGGACGGGCGTGGCATGTCGAATTCCTGCCAACGATCTTCCTCATCGACGCCGACGGGGTGATTCGGCATCAATTCGTCGGTGCCAGCAAGGAATTGGACAGTGCCGTCGAAAAGCTGGTTGCCGAGGCGGAGAGCCGCGCGACCCGATAACGCCCGGGAGAAGTCCTGCCGTCTCTTGCGATGAAGGAGCATGCATGAGACCGTCGCCACGGATCCTCATGTGTCCCCCGGACTATTACGGGATCGAGTACGAAATCAACCCGTGGATGAGTCGATCCCGTGGTTCGCATGGCGATGTGGCGCGCCAGCAGTGGCAGAAACTGCATGACACCCTCACTGATTTGGGCGTGCAAATCGAGCGGTTGGCTCCGGTTCGCGGCCTGCCGGACCTGGTTTTCACGGCGAATGCCGGTTTGGTTTACCGTGATCGATTCTTCAGTTCCCGCTTCCGCTATCCGGAGAGGGCCCGGGAATCGCCGATCAACGAGGCATGGTTCGCGGCCCATGGCTTTCGGATCGAGCAGTTCCCCGAAGGCTGTTATCACGAGGGAGCCGGTGACGCTCTGTTTTGCGGCGAGAACCTGTTCGCGGGTTATCGCATTCGCAGTGATGTTCGCGGACATCAATGGCTAGGGGAACAGATCGGCAAGAGGGTTCTGCCCCTTGAGCTGGTTAATCCGTACTTCTATCATCTCGACACCTGCTTTTGCCCCTTGGCACCGGGAGAGGCTATCTGGTATCCCCCGGCGTTTGACGAATATGGTCGCCGGGTCATCGAATCCCACATCCCCCGATTGATCGCCGCCAACCAGGTCGAAGCCAAGCGGTTCGCGTGCAACGCGGTCGTCGTGGGTCGGCATGTCATCACCAACACCGGCTGTCCCGACTTGGCTGATCAATTACGCCGCTGGGGATACACCCCCCATGCGGTCGAACTGGATGAATTTCTCAAAGCCGGCGGCAGTGCCAAGTGCTTGACACTACGGCTCGATGGCGAGGAAGCGGCGATTTGGTAGCCAACACCGCCAAAATCACCAGTGAAGTTCCAACCGGGGGGCCAACGTATCCGTCGTCTTTTCGTTGAACCAAAAAGCGTACACCGAAGACACCCCTGAGAGCAGTAACAACACGAAGATGAGTCGAAGCGCCGTCGTTTGCTCCACCTGAAACCGTCCGACCAGGGACCCTTCAAAAATCTCTCGCCGCTTGTAGTCCGACGCCGAGGGATAATCCGGCAGCGCCATCGTTCTCTCGACTTCAGCCCGAGCATTTTCACGGATCGCGTTTTCCAAGCCGAAGCCGCGAGTTGCTTGAATCGCCAGTAACAGAAACGTCAGACCGGACAAGCCGGCGACGATGAGCATGCCCCATCGCATCAACGGTTGCAAGACTGCGGGGGCATTCCACTTGCAATAGGGGAAAGCGGGGAAGAAAATTGCTGCCACAAACGTCAGGAAGAGGAGAGGGATGACGAGCAGCAGCAACCAGTTCGATCGGACTTGATCTTTCAAGGCTCGTTGGCCTGCCGGAGGATCGACCGGATTGACTCGGAACACATTCTCTCCGTCGGGATCGATGGAAATCTTTCCCAACAACGCTCGGAACGCGCCTTGCGTGTAGACGGCGTGGCCGCCCGGGAATGCACCATTCCAACTGAAAAACAGCGTCAGGACAATCGCCAGGCCCGAACAGACGGCAGGAACCCAAAGCACATATTTCGGCGAGAGTGTGAGTCGGAGACAACGGCTCGAGGGGGCGTCATTAAGGTGCTCTTCGTTGGACGATGGCGCGGTGCGATCGGAGCGAGAACTCGCGGTTTGGGGCAAGGCAGAGGCGGGTTCTTGACTCACCTCGACCGACGTCGGTGCTGGTGCGAAGAGGGCAGGCACGGTGAATTCCGCCCCGCATAAGGGGCAGTTGGTGACACGTCCCGCCCAATCGTCAGGAACATTGATCGGCTCAGAACACTTGGGGCAGAGGAGTCGCATCCTTTATCCTCGTCAAATTCAGCCATCATGTCTCTCGGGCCAGACGGCGGAAAGCGCCCGGGAGATGAGCGAGCAGGTCCGATGCCATCAGCGACGCCTCGCCGAGTTCGTCGCGGGCCAAATCACCTGCGAGGCCGTGCAGATAAGCACCAAGCTGTGCGGCGTCAAATAACGGTATCCCTTGCCCGACGAGAGCGGCGATAAGTCCGGTGAGAACGTCACCACTTCCCCCGGTCGCCATTCCGGCATTGCCCGTGCGGTTGACGTACAATCGTTGGCCGTCCGTGACCAGGGTCTGATACCCTTTGAGCACAAGAACGACGTGATGATGGGCCGCAAACGCAACCGCCCAATCGTGCCGATGTTCTTGCACACGAGTTGTCTCCGCTCCCACGAGCCGGGCGAATTCGCCCGGATGAGGCGTCAGCACCATCGGGCACGGCGCCCTCCAATCCGAAGTTAACGGAGCCAGTGCGTTCAACCCATCGGCATCGAGAACCACAGGACGATCCGCCTTTGCCAACAAGGCCCGAACGATCCGTTGAATCGACGGCCCACGGCCAAGACCTGGCCCCACCGCCAGGACATTCGCGCCCCTGAGCAACGAGACAAGCAACTCGCAAGCGGACCACGCGAGCTGTCCTTGCCGGGTTGCCGGTAAACCGACGGTCGTCGCGCAGATTTGCCCCATCGCCACGACGGATTGAATGCTCTCCGGGACAGCGATCTGCACGGTCCCTGCCCCGCCACGCAACGCCGCGGTCCCACACAACACGGCTGCTCCCGACATGCCCCGACTCCCCGCGACGACCAGGACATGCCCAAAGGTTCCTTTGTGGGCATCCACCGGGCGGAGCGGTAACGGGGGCAAGGAAGTCACTGGTTCCGCCTTCATCGCGTTGCCCCAACCATCGTGACCATTTCGTTTCCGACTGCGGCGTTGCCGTTAATCGCGGATCACAAAATAAATTTGCTCACATCCTCACGTTGCAACAGCGGAGTCAGTTTTCCTCGAACGTACTTGGCATCGATTGTGACCTCTTTCTCTTCCAGATCGGGCGCGTCGAAACTCACCGACTCGATCACTTTCTCCAAGATGGTGTGCAGTCGGCGGGCGCCAATATTTTGCGTGGTTCGATTGACCTCAAAAGCAATGTCGGCAATGGCTTGGATCGCGTCCGCCGTCAACTCGAGGCGAACTCCCTCCGTTGCGAGGAGTTCGGCATACTGTCGAGTTAAAGAGTGTTTCGGCTCCGTCAGAATCCGGAGGAAATCGTCGCGAGTGAGGTCCGTCAACTCGACACGGATCGGAAAACGCCCCTGCAACTCGGGCATCAAATCTGACAGCTTGCTGACGTGGAAGGCCCCCGCCGCGATGAACAAGATATGGTCGGTGCGGACGGGACCTTGCCGAGTATTTACTGTCGTCCCCTCCACCACGGGCAGCAGATCCCGCTGCACCCCCTGGCGAGAGACATCGGGCCCGTGGCCACCGCCGCCTCCCGCTACTTTGTCGATCTCGTCGATGAAGATGATCCCGTGGTTCTCAACGAGCTCGACGGCTTCTTCTTGCACACTCTGTTTGTCGATGAGAGCGTCGGTCTCTTGGTCCATGAGGATGCGGCGAGCCTCACGCACGGTGACTTCCCGCCGTTGCTGACCCTTGGGCAAGATGCGATCGAACATGCTTTGCAATTCCGACTCCATCTGCTCCATACTCATTCCCGCCGCCCCAAGGATCTGAATCGGCGACGTTTTCTGCTCCACCTGCAATTCGACCGTCCGATCCTCGAACTCGCCGGCTTCGAGTCGCGCACGCAACTTGTCTCGCGTGCGCTTTCGGCGATCGTTTTCTTCGGGGTCGTCGGGTTCCCAAACCGAGCCTTGTGGAAAAAGCAAATCGAGGAGCTTTTCCGTCACTCTCGATGCCGCCTCGCCTTCGACCTGTCGGCGTTTGCGCTGTTTGACCATGCCGACGGCGATTTCCGTTAGGTCACGAATCATGCTCTCGACATCCCGGCCGACGTAGCCGACCTCCGTGTATTTGGTCGCTTCGACCTTGAGAAACGGGGCTCCGACCAATTCGGCGAGCCTCCGGGCGATCTCGGTCTTCCCGACCCCCGTCGGGCCAATCATGATGATGTTTTTCGGAGTCACGTCTTTGCGAAGGTCAGGAGGAAGTTGCTGACGGCGCCAACGATTGCGAATCGCGATCGCGACGGCTCGTTTGGCTGCGTCTTGGCCCACAATATATCGATCCAACTCATGGACAATCTGTCGTGGCGTGAGCGCCTTCATGAAGAGCTCCTGAGATTATTCATTTCCGACGGTGGCGATCCCAGCTTCCGGTCAGGTGTCGGTCAACTCATGGACCTCGATGTTCCGATTGCTGAAAATGCACAAGTCACCGGCAATCTCGAGCGAAGCGCGAACGATGTCACCGGCGCTCAGAGAGGAATGCGCCACCAAGGCGCGAGCGGCCGCCATCGCGTAACTCCCTCCTGAGCCAATGGCCGCTATCTGATCGGTCGGTTGGATCACATCGCCCGTGCCCCCCACGATCAGCAAATGATCCCGGTCCATCGCGATCAGCATCGCCTCTAAGCGACGGAGGACGCGATCCATCCGCCAGTCTTTTGCCAATTCAGCGGCAGCGCGAGGGACACTGCCCTGGTGGTCCTTCAATTTGGCCTCGAATCGCTCCAGTAAGGTGAAGGCATCGGCCGCGGCCCCGGCGAAACCGCACCATACCTTGCCCTCGTACAGCGATCGTATCTTGCGGGCGTCACTTTTTAGGACAACCTGACCTAACGTGACTTGTCCATCACCCCCGATGGCCGCTCGCCCTTTGTGTCGCAGGGCCAAAATGGTCGTCGAATGGATCCGTTGATTCACACTGCCTCCACTTTCGTTTTCCGACTCGCTGCTTATGATACACGCCAGACCCCCTGCTCCCGGGGACGACCTCCTGGAGTTCATAGGACATGCCCCGTGCTTTCCTCGCATCCCATCGCGTCGATTGAAAGGAAAAGACGACATTGGACTCATCCACGTGCCAAGGGCCGGCCCACCCCTTGACCCCATCATCACCACCAAGGCAGCCTCCATGACGAACCGAGTCATTCGCATCGGAACCCGTGGCAGCCCGTTGGCGCTGTGGCAAGCCAATAATGTGGCCGAACAACTCCGTGCTGCGGGGCATCCGGTGAGTTTGGTCACGATCCGAACACAAGGCGATCTGTTGGCGCAGCAGCCGCTATCGAAAATCGGGGGCGAGGGGCTTTTCACGAAAGCCATCCAAGAGGCCGTACTCCAGGAAAAAGCGGATCTGGCGGTCCACAGCCTGAAGGACCTGCCCACGACCGAAGTTCCGGGACTGATCCTGGCGGCAGTCCCCCCGCGAGCCTCGCCGTTCGACGTATTCGTATCGTGGCGTCACCGCCGTTTTGATGACCTCCCGATTGGAGCCAAATTAGCGACAGGGAGTTTGCGGCGTCGAGCCATGATTCGTTTCCGCCGACCCGATCTCCAGCTCGAAGATCTACGAGGCAACATCGAGACCCGCTTGCGGAAGCTTCAGGAAGCTGGGTGGGACGGGATCATTCTCGCGGAGGCAGCTCTCCGCCGCCTGGGGTACACGGAAGGGATCGCCGAGTTGCTCGATAGCGAGTGGATGCTGCCAGCGGTGGGACAAGGAGCCTTGGGACTGGAATGCCGAGCCAACGATGACGAGATCGTTCAAGCTCTCGCCAAGCTGAACCACACGCCGAGTTGGGCGGCGGTCTCGGCTGAGCGGTCGTTTCTCGCCGCCATGGGTGGAGGCTGCTCGGTCCCCTTGGGAGCACTCGCGGTCGTCAACGGGGATCACTTGGAATTACGCGCCGCGATTTTGGATCCCGAGGGGAAGCGGCGGATCGACGGTCGGGACGCAGGATCGATTACGCAAGCCCGGGATGTCGGTCGTCGTTTGGCCGAGACATTGCGTGGCCGAGGGGGAGAAGAACTGCTCCGGGCACGCCCGACGGGCGGAATCTAACGGTCGTCGGTAAAAATCGGGGAAAACATTTCTTGCCAACGATCTCTTCCCAACCGCGTTAAGCGTCGTAGAGCAATGGGGGACGGTTCTGACGAACGGAAGGTGTTTGCGGGGAAAAACGTTTTTTCTGCTTGGGAAATAGCGGCCGTCCTGTTGACAGTGTGCTGAATTGCATGTTACCGTGAAACGGAGACGATTTCGCGGCGAGATGTTCCCATCATCCTGAACGAATCGGCCGTTGCCCATCAGGTTCCGGGAGGGAATCACAACTCATGGCGATCAACCAAGGCGTTTGGGGTATCGATGTCGGCCAGTGTGCTCTGAAGGCGTTGCGGCTCGAGATCGTCGACGGCAGGTTGACGGCCACTGCTTTCGACTACATCGAGCATCCGAAAATTCTTAGTCAGCCCGACGCCGACCCTGATCAGCTGACCCGTGAAGCCCTGGAAACGTTTCTCTCGCGGAACGCGATCAAAGGCGACATCGTCGCGATGAGTGTGGCCGGGCAAAGCGGTTTGGCTCGATTTGTCAAATTGCCCCCGGTGGAAGAGAAGAAGATTGCCGACATCGTCCGCTTCGAGGCGAAACAGCAAATTCCCTTCCCTTTGGAAGAAGTGATCTGGGACTACCAGAAGATCGGCGCCGGGACAGTGACGGACGGCTTCGCGATGGACACGGAAATCGGTCTGTTCGCGATGAAGCGGGACCTCATCAATCGCTTCCTGCATCATTTTCAGACGGCGAACATCGAAGTTCACATTGTTCAGATGGCGCAACTGGCGCTGTGCAATTACGTCGCGTACGATTTGCTTCGCCGTAAAGCCGACGGCACGTTGGAAGAAAATGCCGAAGTTCCCGACGATACGCCGGTTGGCAAGAAACGGTGTATCGTCGCGCTGGACATCGGCACCGATAACTCCAGCCTGATCATTACCGACGGTGATCGAATCATTTGGCAACGCCCCATCCCCATCGGTGGGAATCACTTCACGCGGGCACTGACGAAGGACATGAAATTGACCTTCGCCAAAGCGGAGCACCTCAAGCGAAATGCTGCGAAATCGCCGGATCTCGCGAAGATTCTCAAGGCATTGAAGCCGGTGCTGACCGACTTCGTGAATGAGGTGCAGCGATCGCTGGGTTATTTTACGAACACTCATCGCGATGCGCATATCGCGTTCATGGTCGGTTTGGGCAGTGCGTTTCGTCTACCGGGCTTGCAGAAGTTTCTTGCCGAGAAGCTGGGATTGGATGTCCGCCGCCCCAACGCGATCGAACGGCTCAGCGGTGAAACCGTGGTATCGGCACCAGCGTTTGTCGAACATGTGTTGACCTTCCCTGTCGCCTACGGCTTGTGTCTGCAAGGGCTGAACCTCGCCCGGCTGACGACGAATCTCCTACCTCAGGAGATTCGCGTCGATCGAATGATCCGTGCGAAGAAGCCGTGGAGCGTGGCCGCGGCCGCCGCGATGCTGTTGGGTGTTGGCGTCGTTTCGTTCGGGTTCGGCATGAAGAGCCAATCGCTTGGGCAGCCCAAAGATCCCGATAAGTACCGCGGCGACAAAGTGGCCGAAGCTTGCGTCAAGGTCGAAAACGCGGTCAAATCAGCGCAGAGCAACAAGAGCACGGCAGACCAAAAACAGCGAGACATCGACAACGCTGCCCGCGATGTGAAAAGTATCATCGCCGGAACCGATGAGCGAACGAATTGGATTCGGCTCAACGAATTCATCAGCCAGACATTGCCCCGACCGGATGGCTCGAACATGTTCGATTTCACTCGGGCCACTCCGCGATTCAATGTCAATCAGAGGCGGTACGTCACGCCGAATGCCCTGGAGGCGGCCGAGCAATTCCGCCGCCGTTGGCTGGGTGACAGCAACCTGGCGGATCGACCCATGGATGACGAACACCTACGACATCTCATCAATATCGATGTGGAAGGTGTCTTCACCATGTACGTCGACGACTTGAAAGCGTTTTATCAGTTGGCGCAGCAAACGATGATGTCGGAGTCCCAAGAGGACATCAAGAGCAGCTTGGATTTGTTTGTCCCTTATGGGCCGGATGGCCAACCGACGACCAAGTACAGCGAAGCCTTGCCTGAAGGACCGGGATGGATCGTGGAGGTACGCGGTCACACGTACAACCTGAATGGCCGAAATTTCTTGTTGGACACCATCGTGTTTAACACCAATCGGCTCGGATTCGGCAAAGGTTTGGTTCCGTTCTCCGAGACGTCCAAGGGCGAGGCCATCGCCAGCGGCCCCTTCCCCGACCCGATTGAGGGGCGAATCAGCCACGCCTTCCTTTACAAATGGCGTCAGGTAGCCAACCCGCAGCCGGGGTCGTTTGAAATTATCGGGGGTAGTCACCTTCGATCACTCATCGGCGGAAGCAGCAGCGGGGGCAGCAATTTCGGTGGCGAACGCGAAGGCATGGGGGGAGCTGCAAGCTCCATGTTCCAAGGCGGAGGGGCAGATGCCGGAGGCGGAGCGGTCGCCAGCATTGTCAAGCCAGAACGGTCGGGTTGGGCGCCGATCGGAGCGGGGGCAGCCGCGGGAGCCGCAGCGGGGATGATGGCGGGCGGTGGCGAGGGAATGGGGAGCTATGCGGGTCGTGTGGGCGGCGGACAGATGTCGTTACCCAGGAGCGGCCCCGTTGGAATCGGAGGCGGCGGAACGGGACCGGCAGCTCCACCACCCTTGTCGGCCGCGGGCGGTGCCGGTGCGACCATGCGCACGAACCCTGGCACCATGCAGCCAGGTAACGTGACTAGCCTGCCCAGGGCTTCCGGTCGAAATCGGTATGAGTTCGTCATGATGTTCGTCTGGCGCGAGCCACTCGGCGTTGACAGCGGCAGCAAATAAGCTTTTCTCGGGACCCGAGCGTCTGTCACGATCTTTCTCCTTCCACGGTGGGGAGCTGACTCTATGGCGAAGATTGATCAGCAGGCTCTGAAGAAGCACCACTTCTGGATCCTGCTCGGCGTTTTCGCGCTGTTTATCTTGATTCTCGTCATCCTTGTACCTGTGCTGATCGGTTCGGAAATCAGCGAGAAGGAGGCGGCCTACGAGAGTGCCGTCAAGAAGATCGAAGACGGCTCACGTTCCGTGACAACCCAGGGACGGATCAAAGAACTTGAAAAACAGCTTGAAGAAATCAACAACCTCCGTGCGAAAGTTTGGAGGCAGATGTTCAGCCGGCAGGCGGGCGTCCTGTCCTTTCCTGAACAACTGACGGCCCGATTGGCAAGTGCCAAGTTCGGTAGCGAATTAGAGGATCGTTTCCGCGACCTGTACCGACAAGATGAAGTCTACGCCGAAACGTATCGGCAAATGGCCGCTATTGTGAAGCCGACGGAATTCGCCGGGGGTTGGCCGGCCATTCTCCATCCGATCTCTTGGTCCGCTGCCCGACTCCCCACTTCGGAAGAAGTTTGGTTGTCGCTGGAGGATCTCTGCGTTCGGCGGGAAATCCTTCACATCCTGCGAGAAGCAAACGAGACCCCAGCTCGATTCTCTCTCGAGACCAACATCGGCCCGGACCAGTTGCCCAAATCCTCGCTCGGTCCGAAGTTTTCCAAACGGTTCCGGAATCGTCTCTACCAACTGGACCTTGTCATCACAGAAAAAGAGCGTGGAAAATTCTTTGCCTCGGGTAAAATCAAGAACCTCAGCGGGCGCCGACAAGTTGTTTTTCAGCTAAGCTTGGATGTCTGGCTCAACGAAAAAGCCCTGGGCGACGGCCCCCTTCAACCCGTGCCGATCGATTTCCCGCTGGATCAATTGGCTGCCGGTCAGGAAGCCAACCTGCCAGAGGTGCCGATCGTTTTGAATCGGCCGCCGGAAGAAATCTTCCGAGTGCAGTTGCGTCACAATAACAAAACGGTGCCCATCAAACGGATTGACAGCATCCTGTTGGGATTCAACGCTGGTCACCGTTTGGCTGACCGAAAGCCCACGGTCGGCAAATTTAGCACGATCACGACCAGCTCGGGAGGCTCAATGGAAGGAAGCGAGCCTGGCGCGTTGGGGGGTGCGAGCAGCGGCCAGAGCATGGCAGGGTCGATGCAAGGAGCCATGCAGCGAATGGCGGGGATGATGGGTGGCGGTGCGGGTCAGGCAGGAGGCAGCCAGAGCGGTGAGTTGACCCCGAACGGTGTGCAAAAGATTCGCTACATCGACGTCACGGATCAAGTCCGCCGAATGCCGATCGCTATTGTGATGATCGTCGACCAATCGAATCTCCCAGACGTTCTCGCTGCCTTCTCGAACTCCAAAAGACTACGATTCCATCTGACCCAGTACCACTGGTCCCGGCATTATGGGCAGGGAACGACGGTGTCCGTCCCGGCATCGGGGCGAGGAAGCACCGGCTCCGGCCTGGGCGGCCAAGCTGGAAGGGGAAGTGAACCACGCGGTGGTCTCGGCCTTGGTGGATTGGGGCCCGCTCCGGGTGCCGCGGGTGTCGGAGGGCGCGGAGGCAACTTGCCCCCGGATGATGGCGGTGATGTCGCCGCCGGTGGACCCGCGGGCGGAGGCGTCGTTGGGGGGGGGAGTCCATTCCTCGGCGGGGGCGGTCGTCCGGTCGGTACGGGCGGCGGAACAACCACTTATGTCGAACAACCACAACTCAGCCTGATTGAACTGGCAGTCTATGGCATCGCGAACCTTTACGAGGAGCCAACCGGTGAAGAACCCAAAGCGACGGAAACCTCTTCCCCAGACGTGACGGCAACTTCCTCATCAAGCGACAAGGCAGCAACAGACGGCGTGGTCCGTCCGGACGTTCCCGGCGACAACGCGGAGAAGCCAGCGGCCGGATCTGATCAACCAGCGGCAAATGACAAGCCCAGCGACAAGGGCCAACCGGCTCCCGCGGGTGACAAATCAACACCGGTTGAAATGCCGCCCCAAGGTGGAAACGATCATAAAGCAGACCCGGAGAAATCTCCCGTTCCCCCGAACAACTCTGCACCCAACAAACCTGGTTCCGCCGCCGCTTCGGCCGAGGGTCGACCGAATAATAACGAAAAACCCGCCGACCCGGTCAAGCCATCGGATCCCCCCAAAGGTGGTGGCAGCGAGGCGCAAAAACCGGGCGGCCCGTCGTAATCGGAAATCAGGTTCAAGGCGTGATGACATCTCTCCCACGGATGACCAAACCAGGTGAATAACGACTGATCGTGGAGTGCTCCATGGCCAAGTCCAAAGTTGATTTTCAGAAGCTGCTTTTAGAAAAAGGCGAGAAATACGGTCTCAGCATCGGGATTGGGGTCATGGTCCTGCTCGTGATCTGGGGGATCATGACCGCCTTGGCGAGTGGCAGCAAATCCCAACGAGCCGAAGTCCTGACCACCAAGGCCTCGCAATTGGAGCAAAGGCTGCGTGACACCTCGTCGATTGGCTCGGTAACGCCCATCGACCTGGGGCTTCAAGGTGGCCAAATCGTTTTCAACGAGATCGTTGCGGATGCCCACCGAAATCTGCCCTATTTCATCGACTTCACCTTCGACGATATGAAGCGTGCCAGTCCGAGGATCCTGGCTCCGATCGAGTATCAAGCCGATTTTTTCCGTGGGACGATCTATGTCCATAATTTCGTCAAGAAGGATGACGGCGAGATTACTCACATTTACGTGCTCCGCGACGAGGAAAAGAAAAAGAGTGAAAAGGCGAAAAAATCGAGTTTGGTCAACCGGGCGAGAACCCGCAGTTCCACACCACCGGCGGGGGGTATGGCCGGGGGTATGGGACGTGGCCCGGGCGCCGGTGGCCCGCCGGGGATGGGTGGTGGCGGACCGGGCATGGGAGGACTGGGCGGCCTTGGAGGACCAGGGTCCGGCCCCGGCATGCTTGGCGGAAGTGGCATGATGATGGGCGGTCCGAACATGGGAGGCGGATCGGCGGGTGGCGAATCGCTACGGCTTGTTGTCCCCGTGAAAATCGATGACTTCGAGAAAGGCTCCTTCATCCCCGCTCAGTTCGTCCGTCCATTGCAAGCTGTTCTCATCCAAGCCAGCTTCCCCTGGAAACAACAGCTCGAAGAGTACCGTAACGCCCTCCGCTACGACAGCCTCGAACAATTGAATGCGAACCCGGACGATTTCCCGATTTTCGAGGGTCTGAAAGTTCAGCGCCGCGTTCATTTCCCGAACGGTCAAACATCGGAATGGACCGATTTTGACTGGGTTTCCGTTTACGAGCCGATCTTCCGGGAAAAAATCGATGAGGATCAAGCTGATCCGGAAGCCCTGGCGATGGTGATCCCTCCGAAGGATACTGAGTTGTGCCTGCCCTTGCCGAAGCTCGTCCGCGGGGAGTATCCGGTATTACGCCTGGCCAGCATCCAGGCCACCATCGAAAAGGCCCGGGCTCAAGGCCAACAACAGGTCCGAGCCAAGGGAAATTCCAAGTTCAAGGGCAAAGTCAGCCCCTTCGCGAGGGGCGGTGCAGCGGCCGACGAGCCGACGGGCACCCCCGACAATGCCCCGAAGAGTGCCGATGCAATCCCCGAGTGCCTCTTGATCCGCTTCATGGACGTCGATGTTTTGCCGGACCACGGCTACGAGTATCGCATCCAGGTTCAAGCGGTGAACCCCAACTACAACCAACCGCACCGGGTCACCCGTTCCGACTACGCCACCATGAAGTCGCTGCTCAGCGAACCATCGCTCGTCACTTTTAAGGACGGCGAGAAGACGACTTCTGTTGTTCGTGCTTCCTCAGATCGACACGTTTATGCCTTTGCTCCTGAATCGCGTGACACTTTGAAGCCGGATCATGCCCGGATGCAGGTCCATGCCTGGATGAGCCATGTCCGACTGGATCGAACTCGCCCAATGACAGGCACCAATGCTGAACCTTTGGGGGAGTGGATGGTCGAGGACATCCCGGTTGGCCGTGGCGAATTCGTCCGCGCCGTGAAAAACGTCCGCGTGCCTGTCTGGTCCGCCAAGGACAATGCGTTCCAGTTCATCGAGTTCACGACCGTGAAAGGTCCCTCCGCCAAGGTCAAAGGAGCTTTGGCCGTTGACATCATGGCCAATTTCCTTCTGGTCGACTACGAAGGCGGTCGATTCACCATGAAGGTTCAGGGGAACCGGGCATCGCGCGACGTCACTGACGAAGCCGGGTTGGAAATGCTGGTGCTGGGGCCTGATGGGAAGCTCCGTGCACGTTCCTATTGGCGAGATTACACCGACACCGATCGTTATCAGCGGGAGCAACGCTGGGTGAACTGGCTCAAAGAGATCAAAGAAGCTGCCGCGTCGAAAACTTCGGGCAATCCCTTCGAGAAAGGCGCTCCGGGTGGGGGCGGACAAGGCGGTGGACCTGACGGTTGAGCCCGCTGGCTCGACTCGAGAGGCGCTTGACTTGATCGTCTTCGTGTCTCGACAGCGTTTTTGTCACCGACGGCGAGACCGCTTTTGTTGGGGTCCTTGGGTCTCGCCGTGTTGAGTTTGAGCCGACAACGCCCTGCGAGGCCTTCCGTCGTTTGATCTCATCCCGTATTGACGATCAGGCCCTTGCCCATTTAGAGTTGGAGCTTAGAATTTTCTGATGGCGCATCGAATCCCAGCCGCGCCGGCAATTCCCTCTCGGAGGGAAATGCGATGTGGATGCCACCGACGGATCACCCCCTTCGACGATTATTCGCGGGACTGACAGAATACACATTCCAGACCACCTTGGGCGTCGCCGACCCGCCTTTGGTGGATTATTTGTCGTTGCTCTTGACTCGATTCATTCACTTCGACGACATTTACGCGCTGCGGGACACTGCGGGAAGGCCCTTGTTCGAGTTGGTAGATATGCTGCTGGAGGCCCAGAAGCTCCCCGCGGAAGGTCGAACCACCCGCGAGGTCTATCGCCACATCGGAGACTTCGCACTTTTCTGGACGGGATTGTTCCCTGAATTCCTTGAGCGTTCTCGCTGCCACGCTCGCGCGAAGGATGCTTTTGTTGATTACTGCACCCAAGGAAAACGATCGTATCTGATTGCCAGCCAGTTTGAGGGAGCGCCCTACCAGGATGAAGCCCCCATTTTGCGACGAATCAGCGAACAATTCGAATTGTGCGCTTACGGTTTGAACCAGGTTCGCAAAGAGTGGCAGCAACTCACCCAGGAGTGAGCGTTTCGTTGAGACGCTGCCCTCGACCGATTCCGTAATAGGTGAAGCCGTACTCTGCCATCTTCGTCGGCTCGTAGACGTTCCGTCCATCGAAGACGATCGGCTCCGTCATCAGACGACGCATCAACTCAAAATCGGGGTTACGGTAGTCCGACCATTCGGTCACCAGAGCCAAACCATTGACCCCCTCCAGCGCCCCGTACGGCTTGTCGCAGTAAACGATGCGTCCTTTCTCAAGGTTCCAGCTACGCTCGATGTATTGGCGCACATTCTCGAGTGCCTCTGGGTCATGCAAACGGAGCGTTGCGCCGGCTTGAAGCAATTCCCGAATCAGGACCAACGACGGCGCTTCACGGATGTCGTCGGTGCGGGGTTTGAACGCCAATCCCCAGATCGCCAGGCACTTGCCGGTCAAATTGGAACCGAAGTGCCGACGAATCTTCTCTGGCAAAACCAGCTTTTGCGCTTCATTGACGGAATCAACTGTCCGCATCAAAGTCAGATCGATCCCCACCTTGCTCGCGGTGGCAACAATTTCCCGCACGTCTTTAGGGAAGCACGATCCCCCATAGCCCGGTCCAGGAAACAAAAACTGAAAACCGATCCGTGCATCGTGGCCGATCCCTCGACGCACATCGTTGATGTCCGCGCCCAAGCGATCGCACAAATTGGCGATTTGGTTGATAAAGCTGATCTTCATGGCCAACATCGCGTTGGCGGCGTACTTGGTCAGCTCAGCACTTTCCGGAGACATCACCAAAAACGGTCGTTCGGTGCGCAGAAATGGCGCGTAAAGCTCACGAACAATCTCTGCCACCTCGGGCCGTCTCACTCCCACGACCACCCGGTCGGGCTTCTGAAAATCGTCCAGTGCCGCTCCCTCTTTCAAGAACTCCGGGTTGCTGGCCACATCGACACCGTGACAACCCTTCTCCTCCAGAAGCTGAAGAACTCGGGCATTGGTCCCCACGGGAACGGTGCTTTTCAGCAGGATAATCTTGGACCCCGGCGAGACCGGTTGGTGATTCAGAGCAGATGCTATCTGCTCAGTCGCCGACCACACATATCTCAGGTCCGCCTCGCGCGAAGCTGTCTGAGACTCGGGCGTGCCGACGGCGATGAAGATGATTCGGGCCCGCGGCACCCCTTCTTCGTATCGAATGGTGAAGCTGAGGCGGCCTGCCTCCCGATTCCGGGCGATCATCTCTTGCAGACCTGGCTCATAGATGGGGACTCCCCCCGAATTCAACAATTCGATCTTTTTTGGATCGATGTCGATTCCCACGACGTCGTTGCCCGAGTCGGCCAGGCACGCCGCTGTGACCAAACCCACATAACCGGAGCCAATAACGGCGATCTTCATTGTTTACTTTCCCAAAAACCCCCGCATTTCGCGATCATCGTCCAACGGTACGCTCTCTGATGGTCTCAGGGCTTCGCCGGGGAACTCGTCGATGGACGGTCGCCCGACAGCGAGATTCTCTCCCACGCCGCTCGCAAAATCTTTTCGTGGTCGAAGGCCAATTCGGGCAACTGATCCCAAGGGAACCACCGTGCATCGGCAGCGTCATCCCCGGCGGAGAGAGACACGGCTGAAGGATCCAGTTGCGCAAGGTAGGCCACCGTCACCGTCCAGCCGCGCGGATCACGTCCCGGATCGCCAAAAGCCCCGATTTGAGTCAAATCTGAGGTGACGAGACCGGTTTCCTCGTGAAGTTCGCGTTGTGCGGCACGGTCTAATGGTTCGTTTTCGTCGACAACCCCCCCCGGCAAAGCCCAGAGTCCCGCGAAGGGATCATTGTGTCGACGAATGAGCAACACCTGCCGGGGCGACGACCGGCTGAAAACAGCGATGTCGACCGTCAACGCGGGGCGCGGAAACGTTTCACGGGGCGTCGAGGCGTCGCACATGGGCGTGAACGGTTGTTGGCGCTGGACTCGTTTCCCATAGGCTACATGAGGTTTCCGGTTGAGGCAAATGGCGAGGCAGTCCATG
>CAKZUU010000128.1 GCA_937922175.1 uncultured Gemmataceae bacterium | reverse complement strand
AAATATGCCGATCTCGCTCAGAACCGCATTTCCGATTACGTCTTCTCACTGGAAAAGATGCTCTCGACCGATGGCAACACCGCGACTTACATGCAGTATGCGTACACCCGCTGCCGCGGCATCCTCCGAAAAGGACAAGTGCTCGCCGAGTCGCTTCGGAACGACCCGCCGTTGATCCTTCTGCAAGACCCAACGGAACGAGCCTTGGCGGTGCAGCTTGCTCGACTTGAAGAAGCGTTGAACGCGGCGGCCAACGAGCATGCGCCGCATTTGTTGACGACCTACCTCTGGGAATTGGCTCGCTGCTATAGCCGATTCTTCGAGAATTGTCCTGTTCTTCGCGCCGAGTCGCCCGATTTGCAGAAGAGCCGGCTGGTACTGGTCGATTTGACGTCGCGAGTGATTCAGCTTGTTCTGGACCTGCTGGGGATTCGTACCCTGGAGCGGATGTAAGCGTCGACAAATTGCTCATTGTCATTACGATCCGTAGTCATTCTCCGAAATTCGTAAATTCTCATTGAAGGAACGATTTGCCGCCAGGTGCCAGGGAAGGTACGGTTTAGTGCTGGCCGATCAACAGCCGGCAACGATCGGGGTAGCGGTTGGGCGGTACTTGTGGGAAGTTGCCGCTCTGCGCTGGGAGCCGCTACCCCGTCCCTCAACTCCCGAGTCTCCGACCCGCTTTGTTCGGCAAATCGGCAACGTTCAAACGTCGGGCGTTCTACCGGAAGATGGGTGAAGGCGTGGTTTGATCGAGGCACCGATCATCTCGTCGACGCGGCGACCGTCGGCGTCGGATGCGTCGATGATCTCGATGCCCCCCGCCAGGTATTCATGGCCTCGATAGAGGCGGTATCCCTCCGAACTCACCATGATGCCGCGTAAGCGACATCGACCACCTTCGTCCAAAAACAACAATTCGTCGGGGCGTTCCGGGGATGGCACGATCAAGGTGCTCTCGGCTTGAAGACGGTTGACGCGGGGGGAGGCCGCGGCTTCTCCCTCGATAGCGTACCTCAGCCAAAATTCGCGACGGGAAGAGCGAGTCGTGCGGACCAAACGAAATTCGTGGGGCGACAGTTGCATATCCTGGAGGGAGACAACCCCCGGGCGACGGCGAGGAGTCCGACAGCGCCAAGGGACACCAACGGTTTCGAGCGGTGGAGGTACATACGAAGCGAACGAGCGCAAAGCGTCCGCTCGCCGCGCCGCGACGGCAGGGCTGTAACATTCATGTGCGAGCATGAGAGTTCGATCCGGCTCACCCCCTTGTTTAGCCCAGCCAAGGGGACGGTCGAGAAAAAGACCCAAACCGAGTTCCCGTCTTTCCATCTCGTTGACCAGGTCTTCCACGCTGGCGCGGAGGACGCATGCGACGACCGGCATGCTGGCGTCGAGAATTCCGAGATCAGCGAAAAGACGCCGAGGACTCCACTCACCGTGCTGTTTCGAGTCAGCCGAGGATTCATTTTGCCACGGCGGAAAAACGCGCAACATATCGCCTGGTGACGCCGGATGCGGTGGCACCCGTCGACCGGCGTTTTCCCGTCGGAGCAACCACGTCTGCCGGATGGCTCGTCGTCGCAAACGTTTTCGATGTCGAACTTGGTTATCGTCAGTGGGCAAATCGAGGAAGAACTCCAATGATTTGCTCAGTGTCTGGGTCAGCCGGCCAGCGAGTTCGTCAATCAGGAGGGCATCGGGGTAATTCGCCCCGCGATGATGAAATTCGACGAGGTCGAACGACGTCAGATGCCGAGCCACGAGCCGAAGGACCCAACAGAACAGATCCAACCGCTGCTCCGCCGAGATTCGACCGGCGTCGAGCATGGCATCGGTCAATTGCCATACCTTGGTCGTGAAGTCGAGGTAGGGCGTCAAGGAGACGTGCAGCATCACGAGACGGAGCCGTTTGCTCAGATCGGCTTCGGCGGTGAGGAAGTTCGTCAACTTCTTCAGTTGATGGGGTGGGGTGCCGCGCAACGCGAATTCGAGCAGTCGAGCGGCCTGGACGTCGTCGGGAGAGGTGTGTTGGATCCGCGACAGCCATGCGCCGGTGTCCGCCGTTGGCTGAGAATCACCGCTGCCCAGACCGTCGTAGGAGAAAAGCCCGAGACTGAATTCGGGCATGGGAGTTTCGAGCGACGTCACGGGCAGGCGATGTGTTCCGACAACGGCCGAGACCATTAATGTTGCCAACTCGTCAGGGAGCTCCGAGAGGGCGCTGAGTCGGCTAAGTGACAACGAGCCGACTAATTCCCGGACACGACGAATTACGGGCCGAGCTTGAATGACACCATTCTGTTCGTAGGCCTCGTGTGCATGGCATCGAATCGAGCGGGTGACGTGGATCGTCGCCGTTGCCCGATGCCATTTGATCGAAAGCCAAGGTTCGTCGTCGTCTGGTCCGATCACGCTCCAGGAGGCGAAAGTTTGCCGCTCTCGCGTTTGTCTCTCGTCTAACAAACTCCCGCGAAACATTTCCCAGGCGACCGTTTCGATGCCACGGATCCATCTCAGTTGGATGCCCGGAGCGACGAAAAACCGGGACGGGTGAATGACCTTTTCGATGATCGCCGCGATCGACTGCTCAACGGGGGATTCCGTGGCGAGAGGGGAATCAGTCATGACAGCACCGCTCGTGGGCCAAAGCAAGATTGATGTCTCGAGACCGCCTGATATCGGTTGTTGGAAATCTAGGCAAGAAGGAACGAATGTTCCTGGTTCGCTCGAAAAAACGAGGGTGCTAGATTTTGGTAAATTGAGGGTTTCATCGCGAGAAATTGCCGACGATTAGGATGGGATGAATCCAATAGGCACAACCGGAATCGAGAGGGGGCGGCCATGACGGGCGCTCGGGTGGTGTTTTGTTGGTTAGGGATGTCGGCACTCGCCATCGGAGCGACGCCGCCGGCGATACCGATGTCTCCTCCCGCGGGCATTCGACCCGTGCAGTTCCGAAACACCGGAGCGCTCATCGCGGGACAGAGAATCGGCCAACCGACGATTGGGGAATGCGGCAGTTGCGGTGCGGCCGTGGAGCGGGAGTCGTTCCGCCCGTTTCTTCACCGCCTCATCGACTTTTTGTGTTATCGGCCCCTGACCGGCTGTTGCGGCAGACTTGAGCCAACCGAGTATGTCCCGCCTCTTTGGTCCTGGTTTCCCGGTGGCGTCTGCCATGCTCGAGCGGGGTGTGGATCGTGTGTTCCCTGTACAGAAAGCGATGCTTATCTACCCGGCGGCGGCTCGGCAGACAGCCCCCCCATGCCGACCCTCCCGTTCCAACGACCGCGCAAGTTGGTCGAGTATAACGACGTGACGTTGCCGACGCCGCGCCTTCTCCGGACGTTTGGCGACGCTCCTCGCCCAGCGCGGTCGACCGCTGAATCGGGGCTGCTGAACACGCACCGACCACGAACGCCGTACAGTAGCATCGTGGTCCCGTCTGGCTTTTATGTCCCGTCGATGAAGAATCTGCCGATCTCGCGTCACTACTCGCTGCCAGATGCGGATGTCCCGCAACCTTCCGGACGTGGCCTGCCGGAGATGTTTCCGCGACGATAATCCACGGAGGCTCCACGTCCTGGGTTGAAGTCGGCGAGAAAAAAAGGTGCAGAAGGAGAAGGCCTCCGTTACGAGGGGCCGTTCCCAGCCCCCGGATCACAACCCACTCGGCTTCGACGTCGCCAGGGGCGTGCTCCGTTGGTTCCCGTTGCCATCACTGGGTTCAGCCGGTTTGGTCGGAGCAGTGCCGGGTGTGGTTCCCGGTTGCGAAGGGGTGGAGGGAGTCGAAGGCGTCGGATAAGTTTGAGGCCAAGGTGTCATGACAGGCGGAAGGACCTCGGCACCTAGATAGTTGGGTAGACCCGGAACGGTGCTGCAAGGGCAAGGCAATCCACCGTTCAGCGAAACCGGGAGGCCCTGGATCGGCATGCCCAACTCGTAGCCGACAGGGTAACTGTTCGTGGGAGCCATGTAAACGTAATCCGGCCCGGACAAGCGCGCGCGAAATCGGGCCAACAAGCCTTCGCGATCGCGGAAACCGCAGCCTGGGATCATAACCAGTCCGAAAACAACGGCGAACCCGAGTGTTCGCGTCATGGTGCACCTCACGGACTCTGACTTGAGCGGTTTCAGGTTTTTCCCCGAGTTTTTTCGCATCAGCTTGCGAATCATCCCCGATACTTGCTACAGTCTTGCCGCGAATCGTCGGTAGGGCAAATCAAGTCAAGTCGCGAAACCGCGCGGGCGCCGAAATCTGTTCCGACGGAAAATTCTGCGTAGACACTTCGGCGTGTACCGATTGTACCGGCCAATCATTCGCATCCGGGGAGCCCATCGGTCCGGCACGTCCAGATTCGCTCAAGTCGCCTGGCTTCGCTAAAATCGACTACTCGCGGAGTGTTCCATGTCTGAGTCGATCTGGACGCCGATCGTTCGACACAATGTTCGGGTTGAAACTCTGTTTTCAGCCTTTAACGGCGTCTTCATGGCCTTGGCGATCCAAGCTTCTCCGATGATCGCCGTCTCGGCGGTATCAGCCAGCCCGATTGAGGTGACGTTGCTGGTCAGCGCCTTTCCGGTTGGAGTCTTCTTAGGACCGATATGGGCCACGTTGGGTCGCGGCTGGGGCATGCGTCGATTGGTCACCGGCATGGCGATCGTGGGCAGTCTGCCCTTATTCGCGTTGGCGTGGTTCGAGTCGTCGTGGGCGTTCACCGCGTTCGTGGCGTTTGCTCAAGTGATGAACTCTGCGATGCGCATGGGCCAGTCGAGTCTTTATGCCGTGCTTTACCCCCGACCGGTGCGAGGACGAGTCATCGGCCAGTTCACCTTCTGGACTTACCTGACGATGGTCCCCACCATTTTCGTTGCCGGCTGGTGGGTCGGTCGAACTCCAACCAGCTTCCATGTGCTTTATCCCCTGGCGGGTGCCTGTGGTCTGGTGGGCGCCTGGTTCTATTCAGCGATCGTCCCGCCGCCCACAATGACCGTCCGGTCGTCGGTATTATCGCTGCGAGCCGCGCTGCTAGGCGTGTGGAAAGCTCTCGGAAAAGATCGGGCCTATCGTGTCTTTCAGGTCGCCTACTTTCTTTCGGGGGCCTCGTTTTTCATGTCCACCCATGTGATTCTCTTGTTGGCGACGAATGAATTGCGCTTTCGCCCCCTTGAGTTAGCGATCTCATTGACTCTGATCCCGCAATTGATCCTCGCCATCAGTTCTCCCTTATGGGGACGAATTTATGACCGGATCGGCATCTTGAATTGTCGGGTCCTGATTTCTGTCATCGCCACTGTCTACTTGCTGCTGTATTTCGTGGCAGTGATCGGGCATTGTCCTGTGCTGATCTATCTCGGCTCAGCGCTTTTCGGGTTCGGAAATGCCGGCGGCCAATTGACCTGGGCACTCGGTTCCAGTCACTTCGCCCCGACCCCCGAGGATGTTCCGACCTACAACGGCGTGCACTTCGTGCTGAACGGCGTTCGCGGCTTGCTCGTCCCGTGGGTTGGCTCGATGCTTCTCTACACGATCGGGCCTTGGTCGCTCCTCGCGGCCGCTCTCACATCGTTCGCGAGCATCCTAGTGAGCTTGCGGTCCTTGCAGATCCAGCACTCGCGCCCGGAACTCGCTTAGGGATTGTTGCAAAGATGATCTGATGAACTGGAATAGTGGAGCTGAACGGGATCGAACCGTCGACCTCCTGAATGCCATTCAGGCGCTCTCCCAGCTGAGCTACAGCCCCAGGTTCGGTTACATCCACTTTACGGGACCGGCCCCGATGTGTCAACGGAGCGTGCCGCAACTGTGTCGGGAACGCAGAACGACTTTTGTCGCGCGAAGGTTTCGCTCTACTGCTAGGGCGAGAAGACGCAGGAAAATGCTCATGCGTCGGGGCGATCCTTCAAGCGTCCCGGTGCGGTGGCTCGGTTTCGCGACCACGGAACGCCCGACGCTCCATTTTAACTCAGGTGGCTCGCTTTCCGGCCCGGCCCGTCAGCTGCGGACAGACCTATTCGGCCAAAACCCGCAGGAGCGCATCTCATGGTGATCTGACGCCGATCGCCACCGAAAATCCCGGCTGGTGCGGACACTCGCAATGGGCGTCGCGTCAAGGGTTTTGTCTCGACCCTGCTCTGGTTTCGGGCGTGGGAAGATTTTCATCAATCGAAAATCCAAAAGAATGTTGGAATGTTACTCATCGCGGAAAAGAACGCACCTTTTGCCTCGTGGTCAATCATTTTTTTGTGAAACGTTGATCCGAGTAAGGGGGAGGTTTTGAGGTGCGATTCGGCATGGGCGTTGTCGGGTCGATCGCGGTCGAATCGCGGGCTTCGCACGGTTGTCGTCGGCAATGTCTCCGGTTTGGGTCGAGACTTTGTCGGCGGCGACATTGGCGGAGCGAATCTTGGCGAAAAATGTGGAGATGTGCCAAACTCTTGGAAAATCACGGCATTTTTCGCAGGAAACCGTTGACACGATGCGTGCAGATTTTTAAGTTTCGCGTTGAGTTCCATTCATTCCCCAGGAATCAAAGGTGAATTATGGCGAAGGCGAACAGCACCAGTGGCGCGAGCAAGCCCATGACCAAATCAGCTCTGATCAGCACACTGTCGGAGCGGA
>CAKZUU010000127.1 GCA_937922175.1 uncultured Gemmataceae bacterium | reverse complement strand
CCCAACTGGGGCAGCTGCTCGTCGACGACGATCGCCACTCGGTCATCGGGGGTCAGGGCCCGACGCAAGGGCGGAAAATGCCGGGGGCGCTCCAGTGCAGCGCGGACCGCTGATCGAAGGTCGGCGACATCAGGAACGACTGCCGCACGACGGCCGGCAATCCACCGGTCGTTGGCAACCTCGAAGTCCCCGAAATCGCCCAGGGAAATCCGCACGACTCTCCCCCTTCCTGAGAGTCATTGTCGTCCGTCGCCAGCCGTCGGACAAGCGGATCCTCGGTCGAGCAAATCGGGCGACGAAGGGTTCAGCGAGTATCGTCGTGGGCTTCCGCGGCAATCTGGCGGTAAATGGCAATCGCTTCGTTAAACGCCTGACGGGCCGCCTCTCTTTCCTCTCCGAGGTCGTTGCCCCGGACGCGCCAAAGTTGGTCGATCGTGCCCAGACACCACAAGGCGCTTCGCCGCGATGCTCGGATTGGTTTACCCTCGACGATGACGTTGACCGGGTTTGTATGGAACTGCGGAAAATGCCGCAGCGCCACCCAACTGGACCGCTCGATGACGACCTCAAACTCGATGGTGTGGACCTGATCGTCGGCAGGGACGATGTGGCGGCTGACGACTTTGCCATTCACGACCAATTCGACCGGGCGAGCGGGCCCTTGAGGCAAAGCCCCACCGACGGCTGTGCCCAACGGCATCTCGCGGGCAAATGCGACCCGAGCCGTGACCCTGACCTTGCCCGGTCGATCCAGCTTCAACTCGCCACCGACTGGAACGCCTTCCACGCGGAAATCCAAGGCATGTGCATAACCGTCGGAGACATAAGAACGCCCCTTCGCCAGCCCCTCGCACCATTGGGCAAAGTCGATGCGATCGATCTTCCCCAATTGAACGTAGACTCGCCCTTGACCGACGCGACTGCCGCTGATGCATGGGAAGTCCGTCTCTCCGCTCGCTTTCAGCGGAAAGCCGCAGTTCATGATGTGATACCAGCCGTTCCACTCCGGTACTCGTTGTGTGTCCATCGCACTGATGAAATCGCACACCCCCAACGCGGTCGAGACGCAAATCTCCTGCGCTCCGATGCCGTTCATCGGCGGTATAGCAAAGTTGGGTAATTGATCCTTCACCCGTTGGATGGAGGCGAAAACCTCTCTCTCATCAACGATCCCATTTGCATCGCTATCCATCCGCTCAAACGGTTCCGGAAGGACCCCATGGGCGGCCTCCGTCTTTGTCAGTGTCCCGTCGTGATCTCGGTCCAACCAGGCGATGATGCCCGACGCGGCGAGGCGAGCGTTGGCGGGTGGATCAAAGACCAAGCCACTGGCCGAGTGGGCATACCCGGTGTACCCACCTTGCTGTTTCGTCCAGCGCAGGACCGGTGTGGTCCATTTCGGCCAGCCCCGCTCTTTGGTGCCGTCGGAACCTGGATAGGTCTGGTCCTTAAGATTGAGCAGGCAGACGTGGCCCATGGCCTGCGAGCCGAATCCCGACACCTCGATGTCATATTTCAACACGCAAAACGGTTCGCTCAACTTGTGGACCGTCGGCTCGAAGAACTGCCTCTGAAACTCGAAGCATGGACCCCACGTCAGATTGCACCCGACGTTCAGCCCTTCCCCTTTGACGTGTAAGAACATATCCTCGGCGAAAACACCTTCGGTCGGGCTGGTGTAATGAGCGCATCCCGCGGCATGGATGTGATGATCGCCGCTGTACCATCCCTCGGCCGCCGGATGAATCCATCGTTCGAGTCGGACAGTCAACTCCATCGGTCCCCGGCCATCGGCGCCGGTGCCAGCCACGTGAATCTTCTTTTCCTGCAAGCGATATTCGGGTCCTCGACCATACGTCATAATCAGGTCACCGGGAGGCAGAAGCACCACGCCGCCGTCCGCTCGGTACACTTGATCCTGGAAGAAGAAATCCGGTGCCAGTCGTTTGGCCCGTGGCGGGTAGACCCGGCCCTGACGATCACGAAACGTGAATCGACCGACGGTCGGCGTTCCGTCGAAGTCCAATACCCGCAACGTCACGGGAATCGCCGGGCGAATGTCGAACAAGATCGGCGTCTCGGCTCGAAAACCCAGATCTTGCGTTCCTTGACCCACGTCGAAGGAAATCGTCGCCTCTCGTTGGCCCGATTCATGACTGTAAATCAACGCGATGGCATACTCGACCTTCAACCCGCTCAGATTTTCCGTCATTGGTCGAGCGGTGTACATCTCCATCAACAGGAAGCGATTCTTCATCTCCTCCATTTCTTTTCGCGCCGAAGCGAGCCGTTTCTGGCCTTCTTCGGCGCTGATCCGACCGGCTCGGAGACGCTTCTGGATCTCGGCGATGGTTGCCTCATAGTCGATCTTCTGCCGCGGACCGGCTTGCGGGCTGCTGAGGCGCAGACCTTTTTTGACGGCCGCCTCGTTGACGATCTTCACGAGGACGGGCGTGTAACCCTCTTGTTGCAAGACGGCGTCGGCGGGTCCTCGACCGACCTTCACCCGTGACTCGGGATTGATGTGGACGCTCAGGAGTACGAAGGGGTCGAGCTCCTGTTGCAGCCGTCGGGCATCGCGTTGGTCGGCCGCGTCTCGAAGGGCCGCCGCTTTCTCCTCCGGCAACGGCGTGCCAAGAAATTCCAACGCTTGGAGCAAACGAAGCACGTTCTGCCCCAAGGGTTGGCCCTCGACATCGCTGACCACCTCCACTCTCTGCCCGCACGCTACCGATGGGATCATCAACAAACTGAGCAAGATCGTCGTTCGGAACATGGTGAAACCTCCGAGGCGGGATCGATTTCGGCTGTCCATCGTTGTAACAGACTCGCCGCCCAAGGGAATCGACGGGCGAGGAAATCCGACCTGGCGGCACGCGCAGAAATTTGAGAACGATGAAAGGCTCGATCGACAAACAAATCGCTCCTGGACCGAATGATGAAAAGGCACGACGTCGGGAAGAACGAACCGGCGGCGTGTCTGTAGCGGCCGACCAACAGGCTCGCTATGTTGGAGTGTAACGGAGATCACGGAGCGCCTGCATGGATGAGTTCCGTGCTTGGATGAGTCAAGCGGGGCCGACGTCGCGGTTGCTTGGCTGGCTCAATTTATCGGATGGCCGACCGGACCCTCGATGGCAACGGCAACTGGACGATACATTCGCTCAGGCCGCCCAATGGGATCAGCACCGGCCTTGGGAGCGGGTGCGCGCTTGGCTTATTGAAGAGTTGCAAAAGCTCGAGCGCAGCGGAGGAGCGGCATTTCGTGACACTTCCCAGGCCCGAGCCGTCCTTCACGTGATCTTCGACCACATGCTTCCCGCTTATCGAAAGCATCACGAGGATTGGCTGGGACATCTCCCCGATGAAGAACTGTTGACTCCCTTCTTCGTCGCGCGGGTGGCCGAGGCAGTCTTACGGCAGGGATCGCCGTGGGAAG
>CAKZUU010000126.1 GCA_937922175.1 uncultured Gemmataceae bacterium | reverse complement strand
CGGGGGGCGTCAGGCGGGGCACGCTCAGTCTGCGGCAGGGAGGCTAGACATGGGTCGGCTGCTGTTGCTCGGGGTCGTCGCAGGAATGGCATTGACCAGTGCCGGTTGCCTGTTCAGCTCTCACGGTCCTGATCCCAACTCTCGCATGGAAGGTCTCATCCATCAATCCGAAGATTTGCGACAGATTCGCGGCGAGTGGCGTCGCATCTGGTTTACCGATCAACCCTCGCATTTGACTCCGGAGCGAGTTCACGGCGGCATCCAATAGTTCGCCCAGACTCCTCTCTCGTCAGTCGGGAGCTTACAGGACCGCCCTCGAACGCGCCAACGCTCGATGGCGGTCCCCGGCGGTTGGCCTCCGCGTCGCACTCGGCGCGGAAGATGGCCCGGCGACAGCCAACGCGCCAAACAATGAAGTTTACTCTTTTGTCGCGCTGAAGCGGATTCCCTCACCGCCCTTGAAACGCAAATATAGCCCGTGTGCTGCGACGGAGTTTGTCACTTTGACCAAGACTGTGTTCCAACCCACTTTGAGTTCGACTTCGACTTGATCCGTCTCGGCAGCCGCTCCACGATTCGTGGCATACTCATGAACCAACTCACCATTGATCCACACCCGCAATTGATCGTCCGAGCCGGTCAGACACGTCACCTTTTGCACTCGCGGCGAGTAGACAAAGGTCAGACCGTAGGCCGAGATATGGTCTGATTGGAAAACTCGTCGCAGGTCAAGGTAACCTGTTGGTTCTGCCTCCACCAGCTTCCAGGTCAATTTTTCCTCGGACTCACGCCCCTCCAGCGCGACCTTGGGATTGAGTTCCCGGGCACGCTCGGGGCTGAACGGCATTCGTAAATCCTGCGCGAATGGGCCGATGACCCACCACGACAAGGGTAATCCCCGCAAGGATTCTTGAGCCTCGCGATCCCGCAAAAAGGCTACCAAATCAATGAACTGATCAAACGTCAATTGCGAGATGACGTTGTCCGGCATCAGAGACTCTTTTGTCGGGACCAATTCTTCGATGTCCGACTTGGCAATGCGCACCTCTTGACCCGAGGCCTCCTTCAAAACGACCTCCGTGCCGGTGTCGGCAACCTTCAATCCCGTGCGGATGATCCCTTGACGAGTTTCCAAGCGGTAGGCTTGATAGCCCTCTTTGATTTCCTTGCTCGGCTCGATCATGGACTCCATCACCTTCTCCAGCGAGTGGGTCTCCCACACCCGGGTCAAGTCTGGGCCGACGTTTCCCCCTAAAGTCTCCAGCTTGTGACAATTGATGCAGGCCACAGTCTGTTTGTTGAGATACAGTTCCCGACCTCGGAAGGGATTGCCCTTCGTTTGAACCAGTTGGCGGATCTGTTCAATCTGCGCCGGTTCTAACGAGACGAGCAAGCCGCCTTTCATCACCTCGGTCAATAATCGCCCCAGTTCCGGAGCTTGGGACAAGTGTTTGCGTAAACCGTCGGTGACCTGAGGCAACACACTCCGAGGCAGCTTTCGGGCCAAGAACAACTCGGCGACACGCTGAGCGCTGTCTCGCTTGGTGCCCAGAATCATGATGGCCTCGGTTTGCAGTTCTGCTGGTTGGTCGAGCAGCTTCTCTGCCGACCGCACCGCGTGATCGGCATCAAGGACCAACAAGGTGCGAAGGGCCTCCAGACGGAGTTCGATCGCGTCACGAGAAGTTCCTTGCTGATCCTCGGCGATCCGTGCAACGACATCGACAGCGGTCGGATCGCCGATGCCTCGGAGCGCCTGGAGCACAGCGATTCGCTCTTCGCGCGGTCGGGTCGCATCGGCAAGTCGTTTCACCAGGATGGGCGCAACGCTTCGGACACGGGATTGTTGAGCGGTTCGCACCGCTGTCAACCGCATTTCCAGGTCGTCGTCATCGAACCACGTCAACAGCAACGGAGCTAATTTTTCTGCGGCGATGTTGGCAAAAAGCCCCAGCATCTCAAGCCCGGCCTTTTTCACCGAGGTGGGTTGCGACCGTTGACTCTCCAGCGCCGCCAGCAACAGTTCCGGTCCGAGCGGCGGGTCGAACAGATAATTAGCGAAGGATTTGAGCAAGACGATGCGTTGTTCCGGCGTCAAGTGTGGGTTTTTGAGGAAGGTGGGCAACATCTCGACACCCGCCCGCGTCCGCAGGGTGGAGAAGGCTCGGACGGCCAATTCGAGCTCCTTGGATTGGCCGGATTCCGCGAGTTCTACAAATTTTGCCACCCCGCGAGCGTCGAGGCGTTCCAGAGCTCGAATGATGGCATCGGTGAGGTACCCATCGTTTCCGGGGTCGCTTCGATAAATGCCGATGAGATAATCTTCGTTGCCGGGGCAGCCATTCCGCCCCAATGCGAGTACGACCGCCCGACGCGCCGCGGGAGACGGCTGCCTCAAGGCATCAACCAGAGCCGCCTGAATTTCTCGGTCCCCTGGTTTGCCGTTCAACGACAGACCGTCGGCCGCCAAACGCACCACGTCCGGGTGAGGATCATCCAACAGGCGGCAAAACGCGGTTTTGATCTCATCGCTCCAAAACGATTGCAATGCTCCGAGAGCGAGTAAACGAGCCTCGATCGGAGCTTCTCGGTCCTGAGCGATGGTTAACAGATTCGGACGAAAACGGTCGCCCCGCCGGACGATCTCGCGCTGGGCGATCAGTCGGTCGGTGAAATTGGGATCACTGAGCGAGCGGAGCAGTTCCTCGTCGGAGCGTTGTCCGACTTTGGCCCAGGAATCCAAGCCGCGTGTGGGGATGGCTGGGTCAGTGCCGTCGCCGACCCAGGTCAGGCGGTAAATGCGACCGTGCTGGCCGTCACCCCAGAGTTTGCCGGCTCCGCCCGAGTCGGTTCGCCAATCGCAGATATAGATCGCGCCATCGGGACCGACGATCATGTGGCAGGGGCGGAATAACGGGTCATCACTTTTCAACAGCTCGAATTCATGGGTCACTTGGAAGGTCGAACCTTGAGGCGCAACTTTGTAGGCGCGGACAAGTTTGCGGAAGACGTCCGGATAA
>CAKZUU010000125.1 GCA_937922175.1 uncultured Gemmataceae bacterium | reverse complement strand
CCCCCTCCCATCGAGCGGGCCGACCCTGAGTCGTCACACGATCTTGGGTGTGCCAACGAATGGGATCAGCCTCCCAGGGGAGTAGGGCATCGCGTCCGATGTCGGCGATGTCCAAATCACCTTCGCGGGGAGATTCGTCTTTGGCGGTCCAAGTCGGTCGTTCCTCTCGGGGGCTGATTCGCAACGCTTTTCCGAGAAATGGGGCCGTTCGCGAATCCGCGACCTGGAGGATGGCCTCCGGCGTTCCCGTAGCCACCACTTGCCCCCCACGCTCCCCGGCCTCGGGACCCAATTCGATCACCCAGTCCGCTGTCTTGATCACTTCCAGGTTATGCTCCACGACGATCACTGTGTTGCCTTGGTCCACGAGGCGATGCAGCACTTCCACCAGCTTACGGACATCCTCGAAGTGCAAACCCGTGGTGGGCTCATCGAGTACGTACAATGTCCGGCCCGTGCTCGCCCGCGCCAGCTCCGCTGCCAGTTTCACCCGTTGCGACTCCCCGCCCGACAACGTTGGTGCCGGTTGCCCCAGCGCGAGATAGTCCAAACCAACATCGATTAAAGTTTGCAGGATACGGCGGATCCGCGGAATGTTTTGGAATAACTCGACAGCACTGCCCACGGGCATTTTCAGCACGTCGGCGATCGACCGACCCTGATACGTGACGGCCAGCGTTTCGGGGTTGTAACGGCTGCCTCGGCAAACCTCACATTCGATCCAGACATCCGGGAGAAAATGCATTTCGATTCGTTTCTGCCCATTGCCCTCACATGCCTCACATCGACCACCTTTTCGATTAAAGCTGAACCGACTGGCGGGATAGCCGCGAACCTTCGCCTCGGGGAGTTGCGCGAACAGTTCACGGATCAGATCGAAGACGCCGCTATACGTCGCTGGATTCGAGCTGGGCGTGTTCCCAATGGGTTCCTGGTCAACGATGATTATTTTGTCGAGGTGATCGATGCCATCGATCTCGTCATGAGCCGCCGCGACGGTTCGGGCCCGATTCAACCTCCGTGCCAAGGTATTTGCCAACACGTCGTTGACCAGCGAGCTTTTCCCCGAGCCACTGACTCCCGTCACAGCGATCAAGGTGCCCAAGGGGAACACGACATCGAGGTTCTTCAAATTGTTGTGCCGAGCTCCTCGCACGACCAGGCAGGGCCAGCCGAGTTGTTCGAGAGACCGATCGGTGGGAAGCCGACGTCGAGCCGGCACCGGAATGGCGCGGTTTCCCGAAAGATAACGGCCCGTCAACGAGGAGGTAATCGTTTCCACTCGTTTGGGTGTTCCTTGTGCGACAATCTCCCCGCCACGCTCCCCGGCTCCGGGGCCAAAATCCAGCAGATAATCCGCCGCCGCAATCACGTCCCGATCATGCTCGACCACAATCAACGTGTTGCCCAAGTCGCGCAAACGTTGCAGCGCTTGGATCAGCCGGCGATTATCTCGGGGATGCAAGCCGATCGTCGGTTCATCCAGAACATACAGCACGCCGGTGAGACCCGAGCCAATCTGACTGGCGAGGCGGATTCGTTGTGCTTCACCGCCGGAGAGAGTCGGCGCTGACCGGTCCAGCGTCAAATAGTCCAACCCCACATCGACAAGGAAGCGGAGTCGGTTCTCGATCTCGCGGAGGAGTTCTCCCGCGACTTGTCGTTGGTGCGACGTGAGGGTGAGGTTGCTGAACCAGGACAACGCGTCACCGATCGGCAGGGCGGTCAACTGCTGCAACGTCAACCCTTGGAACCGCACCGCCGACGCCTCGTCCCGAAGCCGCGAGCCTTGGCAAACGCTGCAAGGTACCTCGCTGACCAGATGATCGAGCCGTTGACGGTACGTGACGCTCAGGCGAATCGCTTCGTCGATGGCGGGAAAAATCCCCTTGTATTGAAACCGTGGCGAAGCAACGCTCGCTGGCTCGGCACGAGCTCTCCGTTTTCGCCCATGTTGTCGTCCGAGGGCGCCGCTGGGATGCAGCGGAATCCACGCATCACCCGTGCCGTACAGGATGGCCCGGCGGTGGGCCGCACTAAGAGACGAGAAGGGCGTATCCACAGAGAATCCGACGAAGCGTGCCAGCGCTTCGACAAATTGCGTCAAGGGGTGTTCTGGAGTCAATTCAGGCCAGGCCGCAATCGCCCCCGCTCGGAGCGAGCGCGACGGATCACGGATCAACAAATTCCAATTTGCACCTTGTTGGACCCCTAGGCCCTCGCACGTTCGACACCATCCCAGCGGACTGTTGAACGAGAAATGATGCGGGTTGAGCGGCTCGAATCCGCGCCCACACCGACCACAAGCCAAGTGTTGACTGTAACGATCGAGACGCCATTGCGTTTCGTCCTTGCCCGATTCGACATGGGCCACCAGCATGACGCCCCGCCCGGCCGCTAACGCTTGCTCGACCGCGTCGGCGATGCGGCCCCTTCGGTCGAGGTCAACAACCACTCGATCAACGACGATTTCGACCTGATGCTTCCGACGATGGTCAATCGCCGGAGGGGCATCCAACGAATAGGTTCGGCCATCGACTCGGATTCGCATGAATCCGGAGCGTCGAATCTCCTCCCAGATAGCGTCGTACTTTTCGTGGCCGCGACGCTCAGCCGGGGCGAGGAGATACAATCGGGTCCCTTGGGGCAATTCAAGGATTTTGTCGACGATTTCGTCAGCGGTTTGGGTACCGACGGGCAAATCGCAATCGGGGCAATATTGTTGACCAAGACGAGCGTACAAAACCCGCAGATAGTCATAAATCTCCGTCACGGTGCCGACGGTCGAGCGGGGCGATTTACTCGTCGTTTTCTGTTCGATGCTGATCGCGGGGGAGAGACCCGTTATTTGCTCGACTTTGGGCTTTTGCACCTGGCCCAAAAATTGCCGTGCGTAGCTGGACAGTGACTCCACATATCGCCGCTGCCCTTCGGCATAGATCGTGTCGATCGCGAGAGAACTTTTGCCCGACCCACTCGGACCACAGCAAACCGTCATCGCGTCCCGGGGAATTCGCGCGCTCACCTGCTTCAAGTTGTGCTCACTGGCCCCACGAATGTCGATGTGGGTCAACCGACGCTCTCTGGCGAAAACGCGCTTGGGACGCCGACGCGAGGGCAAGTTGGCGGAGGTTCTTCCTGACAGGAGACTCTTCAAAGCCCGGCCGGTGTGCGAGTGGGGCAAGCAAGCGATCGTCTCGGGGGTGCCTTGCCCCACCACATAGCCTCCACCGTCGCCTCCCTCGGGTCCGAGGTCGATGACCCAATCTGCCGTCTTGATCACGTCCAAATTGTGCTCGATCACGACAACGGTGTTGCCTGCATCCACAAACCCATGCAAAACGTCCAGGAGACGACGAATGTCCTCGAAGTGCAACCCCGTGGTTGGCTCATCCAAAATGTAAAGAGTCCTCCCCGTGCTGCGGCGACAGAGTTCACGCGCCAGTTTGATTCGTTGCGCTTCTCCCCCTGACAAGGTGGGCGAGGGCTGGCCTAGCTTCATGTAGTCAAGCCC
>CAKZUU010000124.1 GCA_937922175.1 uncultured Gemmataceae bacterium | reverse complement strand
CATCGCTTGTCGAATCTCGTTCGACATGCCTGCCGATTGAACCTCTCGATTTCTTTGGTGGGCGAGGCAGGGACGGGAAAACGCCTGATTGCCCGCATCATCCACCACCAAGGCATTTCGGCCGAGAGAGGATTTGTTCTGATCGATTGTCGCGCGTTGCCTGCCCATTGTGTGGAGGAACTGCTATTTGGTGAGGCCGGCTTGAACTCGACGCGGACCGGTTGCCTTTATCTTCGAGCTGCCGATCTGATTCCACGCGATCTACAACTCCGCGTGGTCGAGTGGTGCCAGACGCGCTCCTCCAACCTGCCACGCCTTGTGGCCGGTTGGCGGTCGGATCCGCTCGATGCGGTCCGAGCGGGTCGCGTCGTCCCGGAATTTCCCGACGCCGTCGGCCTCTTTCCGATTCTTGTGCCTCCCTTACGAGAACGGCTTGACGATTTGCCTCGGTTGGCGGCGGTGGCCCTCGAACGCTCGGGAAAATCGCTCAGCGAGGGAGCACTGGCGGCGATGAGGCGGTATGATTGGCCTGGCAACCTTCGCGAACTCGACGCCGTTTTATTGACATCGTCGCGCCATGCCCGTAACGGAGTCATTGAGCTCGAACATCTGCCCGATCCGATTCGCAAGGGGCCCCCTCTCTTCGACCGGCCGATTGCAGATCGCTGCTTCCCCTTGAAGGAGACCCTCCGCGACGTGCAAAAAAAGTTGATCGTCTTCGCCTTGCGCCGGGCAAGGGGTCGAAAAGCGGAGGCCTCGCGGCTGCTGGACATCTCGCGATCAGAACTTTGGCGGCGGATGAATGAATTAGGAATCGGCGAGGACGAATGGCGCGGCGAGCCGAACGAGTAAAGGGGGATCCCGTCCCATGCGATTCCCGCAAATCGTTGTGTTCGAAAGCGATGGGGTGTTGGCGGCGAATTTACAACCTTTGGCGAAAGAAACTCGGTGGTTGGTGCGCGAACCCAAGCAAGTCCCGGCCTGCCTGGATTTGCTTCGCGAGAGCGGACCGAAGGTCTTGTTGCTGCGTCTGGGCCGCCACCTCATCCGGGAGTTGACGCTGCTGGACGAGGCAAGCTCGACCAATGCCGATGTGCCCGTGATCGTCGTGTGCGACAACGATGATCCCGCATTGCTCAGTGTGGCGATGGACTTGGGAGCCAGCTATGTGCTGATGCCACCTCTGACCAGGCACATTCTACCTGAATTGATTGAGAAGGTGATGCGAGCGCAGTCGGAGCCGACCCTCGCCCGAATCGCTAGCCCAACGCCGGTTGATCCGCCGAACTTGACCGACGCGGACCATGACGATTGAACTGCCCCAACTTGATGAAGGTCGTTGCCGCAGTGAACAGGAATGTGTCCGTAGCTGCCCGACGAGTTGTCTGGAGACAGAAGCGGGTCGGCCGTGGTTGGCGCGACCCGCGGATTGTATCGCGTGTTCGTTGTGTGTTCTGGTCTGTCCGAGCAGCGCCCTCTCGATGGCCTCGCTACCGGATTGACGCACACAACATCGGGCCCGGAAAGATTCCCCAAGCCTGTCGCTTCGCGCGGTGCTCACTCACGCCGGACGACCGCTCCATTACTCACAGGAACCTCGAATCGCTCGCGAATAATCTGGTTGGCACGAACGTATACTCGACGGTTCAACTCGATCGGCGGGTTGTCGCCCGCAGCGACAATCACTTTGACGTCGTAGAAATAGTTCTGGTTGTCCTCCAGTTGCGGCGTGTGAAACTGCCGAACCGACGAGGTGCTCTTCGTCTCTTGCCCATCGACGAAAACCTTCGCGTTCGCAGGAACCTCGAGAATCAGGCGAGAGGTGCCCTTCAATTCCTTGTTCGTCTCGGGAGTTTTTGGCTCCGGTTGGGGTGAGAGCGGGACGAAGGGGGGCTTTCCCGTGGGATAATACTGGGCACCCCAGACATCGCCGCCAGCCGCGACCTGGGTCGGACCACCGGCGACGGGAACCTCGCTCACAAGCCAAACAGGGCCAGGCCGGAAGACCCCCCACACCCACGGCCGCCACCGAGGCCAAAAGACTCCGAAGGCCGGTCGATAGAACCCGACGCAGCCTCCCACACAGCCATAGCACGAGAACCCGAAACAGCCGGCGCAAGAAGCCCCGACGACATAACCGTAACAACTGCCGACACAGCCAAAACAGCCAGCAGCCAGCCGAACGCGGATGCCGAATTGAGGAATCTCAGGCGCACTGGCAGTCATTGTGGCCATCAACACCAAGCTGTACATCTTTTCTCCTCCTGAAATCCTGCGTCGGATAGAGAAATTGGTCGGAACAGCCAAGATCGGGAAGTTGGCTGCTCTGGGTAGGGTTCATCCGCCCGTCATTGTATATACACGGTTATTGTTTGGCCGTCCCACGGCCTGGTTGGTTCGAGCCAAAAGGTCGCTCGATCGGTTCAGGAAACCGAGGATACCATTGAACTGCTGGGTGTGACGTTGAAGTACTTGGCCTGCGGATGGTGGACGATCAGGGCTGTCGTTGACTGTTCCGGATCGAGTTGGAAGGTGTCGCTCAGAGTCAGGCCGATCCGCTCGGGCCGGAGTAACTCAAACAACTTAACCTGGTCCTCCAAGTCCGGACATGCCGGATATCCAAAGGAGTATCGGCAGCCGCGGTAGTGCTTACGAAAGAGTTTCTGGACGTCGGTAGCGTCGTCATGCGCGATTCCCAACTCTTGGCGGATGCGTCGGTGAAAATATTCTGCCAGAGCTTCAGCCGACTCGACCCCCAAACCGTGCAAGAACAGGTAATCCTGATACTGATTCTCGGAAAATAGTTGGTGGGTTCGTCGGCTGACCTCCTCGCCCATCGTGACCGCCATGAAGGCGACGACGTCGATCTGCCCACTTGTTTTCGGGACAAAGTAGTCGCTCAAGCACAACGACTCCAGCCCTTGCTGTCGGGGGAAGCGGTAGCGTAATCGTTCGGTCTGGAGGTCGTTATGGAGGATGACCAGGTCATCGCCGTCGGAGAAACAAGGGTAGAAGCCGTAAACAAC
>CAKZUU010000123.1 GCA_937922175.1 uncultured Gemmataceae bacterium | reverse complement strand
GCTCTGTATTGCGCGGTGTATGTCCCCGTGGCGTTGGCTCTCCTGCGGAGGCTCAATCGCTGGTCGCTTCCCCTTGCCTTGACCGCACCCCTCGTTTGGGTATCGCTTGAATATCTGCGAGCGCATTTCCTTACGGGCTTTGCTTGGTTTTTTCTCGGACATACCCAACACGACTGGCTGCCGATCATCCAAATCGCCGACCTGGGAGGCGTCTACGCGGTGTCGCTCCTCATCGCCGCCGTCAACGGAGTCCTGACGGACGTGGGGCAACGCGCCTTCACCCCACTCACCTTGGGCCGATTGACGGCCGTTGTCGCGGGGCTTGTGCTCGCCAGTTGGGGGTATGGTCAATGGCGGCTCTCCAACGACGACAGGACCCCCGGCCCCCGCGTCTCCCTTCTGCAAACCAACGTACCTCAAGAAGTCCGCAATGAACGGACCGAGGATGCTCAACGGGAGGCGAGTGCGGCCCAAATCATGATTCAAGCTACCAAGGAGCTGACCGACCGCGTTTTGACGCAGGGCGAGCGGCCAGATCTGATCATCTGGCCGGAGACCAGCTTTGCGGACGATTGGCTCGACGTGATTCCCGGCACGCCGGAGACCGATCTCCCCTTCTGGCTGCCCAAAGCCCTTCCAGCGCGGCGAGAGTTGCTTGGCGATGTCGCCCGCTACAGTCAGGCGAACGTCCTGTTAGGGCTGACCACGTTGCGTTATGGCCCGGGAATGCAACTGGATCGCTTTAATTCGGCCCTTCTGGTGACGCGCGACGGCCAAGTGCGAGAGCGCTATGACAAAATTCATCGTGTGGTGTTCGGCGAATACATCCCTGCCCGAAAAACCCTGCCCTTTATGAACCTTTTCTCGCCCTATGGCGATTATGACTATAGCCTCAGCGCGGGAGAGCAAATGACTCGTTTTCGGCTCCCGACAGCGAAGGGCGAATACATTTTTGGTGTGCTGATCTGCTATGAAGACTCGGATCCAGTCCTGGCGCGGCGGTATGTTCAAGCGAACGACGATGGACCGCCGGTCGATTTTTTGGTGAACGTGTCGAACGATGGTTGGTTCAAAGGTACCGAAGAGCACGAACTCCATCTGGCCATCTGCCGCTTCCGCGCGGTCGAGTCTCGACGAGCCGTGGTCCGGGCAGTCAACATGGGAATCTCCGCCATGATCGACGGCAGCGGCCGAGTCTTGGCGTTGCCCGCCGACACCTGGCGCGCATCTAAAAAAATCGCCGGTCTGGTCACGGCTGAGGTTCCTTTGGAGCGACGTTTCAGTTGCTACGCTTGGTGGGGTGATACCTTGGCAGCGACCTGCAGCGCGATCTGTGGCCTGCTCTTTCTGATTACCTCTCGCCCTTCTCCGAACTCGCCTCTGTGAGTTGGCCCAGGAGTCGGTTCGGAAAAGTGCCATGAACATGGATAACGTTTGATCAAAAGGGTAATCGCGGAGAATTTCTGCGACTCCTTTGGCAAAGGCAGTCTCAGGAGACGATGATGTCCCCAACATTCCGGGATGGAAACGGATCGTTTGAACAGATTCACGATACCGACCTTCACCAGGAGGAGCCCCGGTCGCCGGTCGGCATCGAGGAATTGGTGCAGCAAATCAAGGAAACCGCTGACAAGTTGGCCCGCGATCAGGCGTCCCGCGGCGATGTCAAGTTGCTCAGCACGGCTCTGCGCGAGTTGCGGTACAGTTTCAAAGTTTTTTCCGCGCTCCGAAACCAACGCAAGGTGACGGTCTTTGGTTCCGCTCGCTTGCCGTCCAGTCATCCCTCGTACCAACAAGCGGTTGAATTTGGTCGGCGGATGGCCGAGGCAGGTTACATGGTCATCACGGGGGCGGCCGCCGGCATCATGGAGGCCGGCCACGTCGGAGCCGGTCGCGAGAACAGCATCGGCATCAACATCATGCTCCCTTTTGAGCAGGCCGCCAACCCGATCATCAGCGGCGATACCAAGTTGATGCACTTGAAATACTTCTTCACCCGAAAGTTGCTCTTCGTCAAAGAATGTGACGGTATCGCGCTGTTCCCCGGCGGTTTCGGCACCCTCGACGAAGGTTTTGAAGTCCTCACCTTGGTGCAGACGGGCAAATCCCACATCTTCCCCATCGTCATGGTCGACGAACCCGGCGGCGATTACTGGAAACGCTGGGACGAATTCATCCGCGATTGCCTGGACAAGCGCGGCCTGATCTCCCCCGCCGACCGTTCCTTGTACTTCATCACGGAATCCGTCGAAGATGCTGTCGAGAGAGTCACCTCGTTCTACCGCGTCTATCACAGCATGCGGTACGTCAAAGGCGAATTGGTGCTTCGCCTGCGGCGAGAACCGTCAGCCTCTCTCCTGGCGCGACTGAATCGAGATTTCGCCGACATCATCGAGCGAGGCGTTATCTCGGTCAGCGGGCCTCTGTCCTTGGAAGCCAACGAGCCGGCGTTGAACGACCTTCCGCGGCTGCGCTTCTGGTTCGACCGAAAAAGCCACGGTCGGCTCCGACAACTGATCGACGTGCTCAATGCTGAGGCGTGAAACTGCAAATCACAAAAAAAACCGGGGGCCGCTGCCAACCCCCGGTTACCAAGCTAACTTCTGGGTCCCGTCCGTCCCTTCGTTTCGCTCGGCGGCTTTAACCGTTCCCCCCTCGGAACGGGTCAAGCTCATGGATTGATTCCCCCACCACGGAAAGTTGTCTCTCCCAAGGGGGACACTCACTTCTAGATCTAGAACAGAAAAACTCTCAAAGCAACCAGGATCGGTACGATTTTAACAAAAATTCCAGCGCTGCCGAACCGCGGAACCGCCCGAGAGTGGCCAATTGCCGACCGTCGTGGCCGTTCGGCTGGAAGCCCGTACAGTTAGGCCGACGCAACAGTTTGCAACAGCAACTCGCCCGGACTCGAGGGGATGGGTCGGCGGATCGACTCGCCGTCGTAATGCCAGAAGGCGACCACTTCTTCGCCGAGTTGCCAATCGAAGTAAGCTGGTCGGCCATAAATTGTCGTCGGAAAACCGACCGAACCGACCGCGGGGTTGAACAGGACGGCTCCGAGATCGTCGAGTTCGCGGCGTTCCTCGTCGAGTCGACCTTGCAGCCGGGTTACTTCGCCGTGGACGTAGTAACGTCGCTGCCGTTCGGGCCAGCTGAGCGAGATTTTGTTACGGTCCAGCCCTTCCTGCTCGAACTGGAATTTTCGCAGTTCGGCCGAATCGTGGACAATATCTTCGACGATGCGGCGGATGAGAGGCAACATTCGGCGAACGGTGTTCAGATCGAAACTGGGCCGATACCGTGGTGTCAGCGACGAGCTGGTCCGATCACGATTTTCGCCGTTCATATCTCACCTCGATTCCGAGAAGGCTCGGGTGGGATGCCTCTTCAGTTCCTGCCTCTACCATCCATCATAGGTTGCGGATCAAGCCCAAGTCCCCGCGGTTAGCGGCATAAACGACACAATCCATCCTTCCGCGACTGGATCCTGGTCGCCGATGACAGCTTCCATTTGACATTCATCATTTCGTCAAGGCGGATACCGCTGCCCGACCTTTTTTTCCACCCCGAAATTCCGACGTCGGAGCGGGGTGAAAAGTTCAACCTCTCCAGCGGACAAAGCCTTCCAGGGCGAAAAACTCTGGTAACCCGAGGGCGTCGTAGGTCGCAGCGGTGCTTTTGTTTCGTTCTTCGGCCCGCTGCCAAAACTCCCGTCGGTCACTCCCGCCAGGGAACATCGCGCGGTCCTTCTGAGATTGATGACGGAAAATCGCCAACTTTTTGCGCTCCAAATCGGCGGGGCTGATGGGCACGGCCCGGTCGATTTCGTGCGGCTCCCACTCTTCCCAAGCGCCACGATAGAGCCAAACCTCAAACTGCTGCCCTTGCTGCCAGAGCTTTCGCACACAGGTGTAGATCGCATCCGCACACACCCGATGCGTCCCATGCGGGTCGGACTCTTCACCGGCCACATATATTTGCGCCGGTTTCAACCGTTGCAGCAAGCCCATGATCGCGTCGTAATCTTCAGGTTGCACCGGAAGTTTTTCACGTTTACCGGTCTGGTAAAACTTGAGGTTCATGAACTCCAACTGTTCCGGTGGAATGCCACACACCAACGCCGCCGCTCGCGCTTCCGTCTCCCGGATGAGTCGCTTGATTTCGAGAACTTCGCGACAGTCGGGCTGACCTGGTTCCTTCAGTTGGAGGCTTTGCCGGATCTGGTTCGCCAACTGGGTCGTCTGCGACGGGCTGATCCCAAATTCGCGGTTGTACGATTCGACGAAATCGACGAAACGCAAGGCGTCGTAGTCGAAGACGGCGATGTTGCCGCTCGTCATGTAGGCGACGTGGACTTTGTGCCCCTGCTCCACCAGGCGGATCATCGTCCCGCCCATGCTGATGACGTCGTCGTCGGGATGCGGGCTGAAGACGAGGATCGTTTTGCTGTCACGGCCGGCAGGGTGGGTCACCAAGGTTGACAGACGATCTTGAAACACCCGCTCGCCAAGATCTTGCGCCGGGCCATACTCGCGCAACAACTCGAACAATCCATTCTCGCGGAAATCGTCATCGTCCAGTTGCAAAAGCCCCTTCCGCACCTTGAGGCTGAGCCAAATGACCGCCTGGCGAATCAGAGAGTCGGTCCAGTGAATCGAGCCGAGTTCCCACGGGCGCAACCGAGCACTGAGCTTCGATGCGGCCGGCTCGTCCAAGATGAACGTCGCGTCGTGGTGTTCCTGCAAAAAGCTGGCCGTCACCGCCTCGGTGGGCAACTCCTCGCAGGCTCTTTGGACAATGCTCGCCTTGCGCTCGCCAAAGGCGATGATGAAAATTTTCCGGGCATCAAGGATCGTCCCGACGCCCATGGTCAAGGCGCGTGCGGGTACGTTTTCCTCACCGAAAAAGGCCTGAGCCGCGTCGTGTCGGGTCAGCGGATCTAATGTGACCAATCGGGTCCGGCTGGACCTGGGCGATCCTGGTTCGTTGAACGCGATGTGCCCCGTCCGACCGATCCCCAGAACTTGGATATCGATTCCGCCGGCTTCGCGAATCAATTGTTCGTACTCGCGGCAATACGATTCCACTCGCTCCAGGGGAATGTTGCCATCGGGGATGTGGACGTTCTCACGGGGGATGTTCACATGCTCGAACAGATGGACCCGCATGAATTCGTGGTAACTGTGCGGGTCGGTCGGACTCATCGGGTAGTATTCGTCCAAGTTGAAGGTAATGACCCGAGAGAAATCCAACCCCTCTTCACGGTGCATGCGGACCAGTTCGGCGTACAACCCGACGGGGGTCGCTCCCGTGGCCAGTCCCAGCACCGTCGGCTTACCTCGAGCGTTGTTGCGACGAATCAACTCGGCAATAGCGACAGCGACGTATTTGGAAGCATCGACACTCGTCTTGAAGACCAAAGTCGGGAGACGTGTGTTGGTCAGGCGTTGGGGTTCCAAGGGGAGTTCTCGACAAAGGGAATTCCAAGGTGGCAGGCGACCGTCCACGGCACAACACTGGGCATCGTATAAACCTTGCCGGCGATGGCGAGTTGTCCGTGGCGGCCCGCCGAGTTTGGACACATCAGCGCGCTCCGCTGGTCCTTCAGGCCAAAGCATCGACGAGATCGCGACGCAAATCCTCGACCTCCTCGATGCCGACACTTAGCCGGATCAGACCCTCATCCACACCCCGGGCCGACCGCACTTCCGCCGGGACGCTCGCGTGGGTCATGGTGGCGGGATGGCAAACCAGCGACTCGACGCCGCCGAGGCTCTCGGCCAAGCTGAACAGACGGGTGCGCGTCACGAAACGCCGGGCCGCTGCCCCTCCACCTTTCAGTCGCAAAGAGATCATGCCGCCAAAATCGCGCATCTGCCGACGAGCTATCTCATGTCCCGGAAACGACGGCAACCCCGGATAGTACACGCGCTCGACCTGCGGATGGTGGGAGAGCCAATCGGCCAACACGCGAGCATTGGCGCAATGCCGTTCCATTCGCACGGCCAAGGTTTTCACACCGCGCAGTACCAGGTAGCAATCGAACGGCCCCGGGGTGCCTCCCGCTGCGTTCTGATAAAACTTGACCGGTTCGAGCAAGGCCTTGGCTCCGATCACGGCCCCGCCAACGACGTCCGAATGTCCGCCCAGATATTTCGTCGTGCTGTGGATCACGTAATCGGCTCCGAGTCGCAGCGGTTGTTGCAAGGCGGGCGAGGCGAAGGTATTATCCACGGCGAGTTTGGCCCCGGTTCGATGCGCGACCTCCGCGATGCCCGCAATATCCAACACCTGCAACAACGGATTGGTCGGCGACTCGATCCAAACGAGTCGCGTCTGTGGCGTCATGGCCTGAGCAAAACCGACCGGCGTCAGGTCCTCGGTGTACCGCGTTCGCAATCCCCAGGGCTTGAAGACGCGCTCCAGCAAACGAAACGTCCCGCCGTACAAGTCCGCCGACGCCAACACCTCATCCCCGGGGCGCAGCGTGAGGAGAACGGCCGTGCTTGCCGCCAGCCCCGACGCGAATGCCAAACCGAACTCGCCCCCCTCAAGCGAAGCCAAGCAGGTCTCCAGGGCAGTGCGGGTCGGATTGCCGGACCGAGAGTACTCGTAACCCTTGTGTTCACCCGGTGCGGTTTGGGTGTAGGTCGAGGTGGCATAGATGGGTACAATCGTCGCCCCGGTCGCGGGATCTGGATCTTGACCGGCGTGAATCGCCCGGGTTGCAAAACCCCAAGAGTTGTGGTCCGCCATGTCCCTCGCTCCCCGACGATCAAGCGTGAAAAACTCGAAGACTTGCGAATCAGTGTATCGATCGCGGGATGGCCAGGAGCCACAACTTGGACCCGATCGGCGGATTTCGAGCGTGGCTTCAACCGACTCAGACAAAGGTGCAGTCTTCGCAACGCATGCTGGTGAAACAATTCATCCTCTTCCCGTATTTTCCGACGGCGCGTGTGATCGTTACAGGCTGAAATTCGTCGCGGAAATTCCCTGGATTCGCTGAAGTTGCGCTAATGTCCGCGTTGACTATTGCGTCAGAGAAACGTAGACTTCGCCGAGACTTGGATGTTCCCCTCCCGGCGCTCTGGAGTCAAGACGAGGACTCCGCGGCCGGACCGGCCGAATATCCCGTGCAACCCTTAGAACCGGAACGACAAGGAACTGTATGTCCACCATGCGAGTAACATTGGCGGAAAGCTATCCCGCTGAAGGGTTCTATCCCTCCGAGGTGGAGACATTGCAAGGCCGGCCGGTGCACACCTTCGTTCCGACGGGGTATGAGCCGAACTATCCGTATCCGCTGATCGTGTACTTCCACGGGGACGGGGGAAATGAGCGGCAGGTCCTGAGTCTTGCCCCGGAAATCAGCCGACGAAATTATCTCGGCATCGCCTTGCGTGGCCCCGTCAGCCTGAATCGCGACGAGAGTGCCGAACCGGCATTTAGCTGGGATGTTGACGGCAGTGACGAAGCCACCGTCGAGGACTATGTCTTTCGGGCGATCCAGCAGACCCGCCGGCGATTCCATGTCCACACCGAACGCATCTTCCTTGCCGGTTTTTGGGAAGGTGCGTCGATTGCCTATCGCCTGGCCCTGAGTCATCCCGAAAAATTCGGCGGCGTGATCGTCCTCAATGGAACCATGCCGCGGCGGTGTCCCTTGTTCCGACTCAACGAACTTCGCTCCTTACGCGTGCTCATCGGTCATGGAACCGCCAACCCCGTCATCCCTCTCAGCATGGCCCGACGCGACTTCCGCTTGCTCTACACCGCCGGTTTGCCCGTCAAGTTCCGTACCTACACGACTACCCATCGGCTCCACGCCGATATGCTGCGCGACGTGGATCGCTGGATCCAACGGGCCATCGAGGTCGATTCGCTCTAGACCACCGTAATTCACATCCCCAGATTCGTCGTTGTTGCAACGGCACGGGGTCGCCCGTGAGGTGTCGGTTAGTTGCTGCGTTTTGCTTCCACTTCTCGCATGACTCGGAGAACGTTGCCGCCAAGGATCTTATGGATTTGCTCCTCTGTGTAGCCGCGGTTCAGCAGTTCCTGCGTGAGGCAGGGGTATTTCGAGACATCTTCAAGCTGCTCCGGCGTGGAACCGATGCCATCGAAATCGGATCCCAGACCCACGTGGTCGATACCGGCGACTTTGATGACGTGCTCGATGTGATCGACCACGGTATGGACACTGCCCCGCGGCATCGGATGTTCGGCCTTCCATTGGTCGACCGCCCGTTCCAGTTCCTGACGATCTTTGATCCTCTCCTGCATCCGGCGATAGGCGAGGAACAAATCGCGACTCGCTCGTGCTCCCTCCGGGGTGATAAAGCCTGAATAAAAGTTAATCATGACGACGCCGCCATTCTTGGGCAGCAGTCGCAAGACGTCATCCGGCACATTGCGAACATGCGGGGCCAAAGCATATGTTGACGAATGAGAAAATATCACCGGGGCTGTGCTGATCTCGATGGCTTGACGCATCACATCGGGCGAGACATGGGACAAATCCACCATCATTCCCAGACGGTTCATCTCCCGAACGACATTTCGACCGAATTCCGTCAAGCCGTGGTGTCGGGGTTCATCCGTTGCCGAGTCTGCCCAATCTAACGTATCGGAGTGGGTCAGTGTCATATAGCGGACACCCAGATCGTAGTACATCCGCAGTACGCCCAACGAATTGTCGATCGAGTGTCCTCCTTCGACGCCGATTAACGACGCGATCTTCCCCGAACGATGAATCCGCACGACATCGTCTGCTGTCCGCGCGAACTCGAAATCGTTGGGATAACGTCGAACAAAGCGATGAATCACGTCGATTTGTTCCAAAGTCTGCGTGACGGCCGTCTTGCTCTTCCCTGTCGAAGCGGGCACATAAGCTGACCAGAATTGACCGCCGACTCCTCCCCGACGCAAGCGCGGAATGTCGGTGTGGAATCGCGGTTGTAGCCGGGAAATATCAAACTGTGCGAAGCTGAGATCCTCGCGCTCACGGAACTGGTAGGGCAAATCGTTGTGCCCGTCGATCACCAATGCCGCGCGATGGATACGCATCGCTTCTTCCGTGACCTCCACGGGCCGACGAAAGTGCGACGGCTCTTGTGCCCAGGAAAACGAACCGACCATGATGCCCATGAACATCAACGTCGTTTTTGTCATCGGATCGCACCCATCGCGCGTGCCAAAAACCGTCCTCATCGAGAGGCAGTTTTTCACTCGGGCAACAATTGGATCTTTTTCATCCATGCTTCCAACCGACCGGGCCAATTGGAGAGCTCCGCGTCGTTCGATGCCAAACCGACCCCGTGGGGTCCCATGGGATAGATCGCAATTTCGACCGGCACGCCGTGCTGTCGGCAGGCTTCGGCAAAGGCGCGGCTGTTTTCGACAGGGACGGCCTTATCGTCCTCCGTGTGGAACAAAAAGGTCGGCGGAGTGTCTTTTGTGACGTGTTGGTGCGTGGAATAGAAC
>CAKZUU010000122.1 GCA_937922175.1 uncultured Gemmataceae bacterium | reverse complement strand
GCTGAGGTATCGCGGGTCGTCTTGGATCTACAATTACCCAGCGGAGTCGTCGCCATCGTCCCGAACGGATCTCGCTTCGAGAGTAAGCTTCAGAACGATCGAATCGGTCCGTTGCGGCCTGGAGAAACCCGCACCCTGCCGATCCGCTTTGAGGGGCTGCGGCCAGGGCGTTCGGAGATTCGAGCCATCGCCAGCGGCGACGCAGGGCTGAGCGCCGAGCAGACATTGACCATCGATTTTCAATCACCCGATATCGAACTGCGTCGACAGGGGCCGTCGCGAGTTTATGTCGGGCGAGACGCCAACTGGTCGTTGGTGGTACGAAACGCCGGGTCTGTGCCCATCTCCAACGCCGTCCTTCGCGATCGACTCCCCCCGGAGTTGACTTTTCGCAGCGCCACACAAGGGGGAACCTTTGATCTGCGGATAAATGAAGTCGTCTGGACGGTGGGCAACGTCGCCCCTGGCGAAGAAAAAGTCTTCATGATCACCGCGTTCGCATCGCGTCCCAGTACACGAGTCGTTCTCGCGGGACGGCTGATCGGTTCGCCGAATGTCGATGTACCCTCCGAGAGTGCCGTCGAGGTTTTGGGAGTCCCCGCCTTGCGCGTCGAGGTCCGGGGTGACTTGAACCCGGTGAATCTCGGCGCTCGCGTCACCTATACCATTCGACTGACCAACCAAGGCACTCTGCCGCTCGACACCGTGGACGTTACCGCGGAAATCCCTTCGTTGATGCGTGCGATAGGGGGTCAAGGAAGGCAATGGGTGGTGGCGAAAGGGAACCGAATCGTGTTCCCCGCGTTGCGCCAATTGGCACCCAATCAAAGTGTGACGCTACAAGCCATCGCCCAAGCGATCGAAGGTGGCGACGCTCGCGTCCGTGTCATTGTGCAATCGCCCGCCCTGCCCCAACCGATTATCAGTGAAGAGGCGACGCAAATCCTGCCGCCTCTCCGCTGACCCCAAGAATCCGTCGGCCAGTTCACGCCGCCCGACGTGGCCGATTTTGAATGTCGAACAAACCGAAAATCTCCTCCTCATCCAAGCCCAGCCGCGGGGGCGGACCATTTGTTGCAAGAACCTCCTCAAAAAGCCGTCGCTTGGCGTCGAGCACTTCGGCAATGCGATTCTCGATCGTCCCTTGGGTCACGAACCGCGTCACGATCACCGGTTCGCGCTGCCCGATGCGATGGGCTCGGTTGATGGCCTGGTCCTCCACTGCCGGGTTCCACCACCGGTCGAACAGGAAAACGTAGTTGGCGAATTGCAGATTCAGCCCCACGCTTCCTGTGCCGTAGCTCATCAGAATCACATGAATCTTGGGGTCGTTTTGAAAGCGTTCGAGAACGCCGGGACGTTGACTCGACGGAATTCTGCCGTGAAATTCAACCACCCCGAAGGGTGCCAACTCCTGGGCAAGGCGTTCCAGCGGCTGAATCCACTGGGAGAAGATGATTGCCTTGCGTCCACTGGCGACGATCTCCTCCAGATCGGCCACCAAGCGTTCGAGTTTCGCGCTCTCGCCCGTCGCCGGATCAAAATTGCAGATTTGCTTCAGTCGCATGACGAGTTCAAAGACATGCTGAACTGTAATGGTGTCGCCCAATTCGTTGAGACGAATGACACCTTCCTTCTCTGCCATTTCGTAGCTATTGCGTTGCGCTTGAGTCAGTTCGACCAATGCATCGCGGACGATTTTTGGTGGCATGTCGTCGAGGACGTCTTCTTTGGTCCGCCTCAGGATGACATCGCAGGTGTAGCGGGGCAGCAGCTTGGCGGGGGTCTCCGGTGGAATTCGATCGGGATCGAGGAAAGCAAAGATATTGATGAGATCGTCCGGAGAATTTTCGATCGGCGTCCCGGTCAGAGCCCAACTCCGCCGCCGGCGAATCGCACGCACCGCCTGGGCCGTCTTCGATTGCTTGTTCTTGATCCGTTGCGCTTCGTCCAGAACGACGATGTCAAAATGCACCCGGTCATCATCCAGCAGGGTCGCATCTCGGGTAACGACCTCGTAATTGACGAGTTTGAGGGGGCAATTCGAGACGAGCCAACCACGACGCCTGGCTTCGCCATCACCCGTCAGCACTTCGCAGGGAAGGTCGGCCGCCCATAATCGAATCTCGCGGAGCCAATTCGGTACCAAAGGCTTCGGACAAATAATCAAGGCTCGCTGAATCAATCCGGCTTGGAAGAGCAAGCGTAACGAAAGAATCGTTTGGACCGTCTTGCCCAACCCCATTTCGTCGGCCAACAAGGCAACGTGCCGGGGCATTAGAAAGGCGATTCCCTGCAACTGATAAGGAAACGGTCGGAACGGAACACGGACCTGCCGACCTGCAAACAAGTTTTCCAAAGGAGGTTGCAACAAATAGAGCAGCCGGTCTTTCAGCAACACTGTGTCGCGTGGCGGCACGGGTCGAGTACGACGAGATGACCGCGAAGAAGCGACCGACCCGCGAGGTTCGGAACCCCCAGAATTTGATTGTTCCCTCTCCCGCTCTCCGACACTCGAAAGGCCCAACTCGCTCGGCGGGAAGCGCCAACCCTCCGTCGTGATCTCCCATTGAAAACGACCCAACGATCGCACCCAGGGCGCACTCGTCAACAACCGAGCTTCTCGCACCTGGAGCGACCAAGACCTCGCCCACTCGCTGATCGTTTCCGACCCCACGATAATGTCCAGATCGACGGAGGTAACATGGACATCGTCAGACACGAGCAGTGATCCCTTGTTTGCGAGCCTCGGCGATCGCTTCCCGAATACGTCCGAACGGCTCGATCAGATCGAGCGCCTCGTCGATTTGAGCACGAATTTCTCGAAGCGTCATTTCGTCTTCGGGATATTTCGGATGGATCGCCCATGACGGCCCCAAACGTTCCTCGCCGGTCACGAAGCGCCCGCAAAATTCCTGCGACGCCTCGTCCGTCTTGAGGTACACCACCGGAACGGAAACCGCTCGCCGGAGATCCAGCACCGTCGGGCGATCGGTCAGGATCAGCGTGACATCGGTACTCGATTTTTCCACGAGGGTTTTACCGATCAGTTCAGCATGCACGAAAGCCGAGAGCGTCGGTCCATAAAGGATCTGCTGCACGCGGTTGGGCTGAACGGCCGTGGTCAAACGGAATTCCAAAGGTCGTCCCCACCCGTTCGTGACCA
>CAKZUU010000121.1 GCA_937922175.1 uncultured Gemmataceae bacterium | reverse complement strand
GCCCAGAGGACACAGGGCCCGAAGCCGTTGGGCCGTGCGAGGAACATCCGCCGCCACTTGCGAAGGCTTGACGTGCAAAGAATCCTCATGGATCGCCAAGTCGATTTTGGCAAATCGCATTTCGGCAATCACTTGCAACGCCTCTTCAAGCGAGCGGCGAGCAAAACAGAGCGTGGAACAAGCGACGTACACGTTCCCCCTCCTTACGTGTCAGTCCGGCGAAGCTAGCTCATTTGAAATTCCGTCCGTGCGAATCACCCCCCGCGATCCGCCTGCTCGGAACCCCCTCCGTGGATCGCTCCTCATAGCTTTGGGCGGACGTTCGTGCAAGATCAGTTCGCCTTGGATTCTCCCCGAAGAGCCTCCCCACGGTCCTGGGCTGACTCCTCCATCTCGTCGCCCCTTGCCACGACCCGTCGGGAACAGAATTTAAAACGAGAAGATGATCGCGTTTCGAGGCCAACTATCTCCCCTTGATTACATGTCTTGACTGGATTCACAGAAACGATCTTGAACAACCACTGCCGATCGGATATCCGGCGCTGTTCGAAGGCGATCGTCCCGAGGTGATGGGGGTTGCGCCCGGGATGCTGGGCGACGGCACCGGACGATCTCAAGGATAATAGACAACGGTCCATGACACGACGGCTCGTGATGGGTGCGTGGGGGATGATGTTAGGGCTGGCAGCGGTCGGCTGTCGGTTCCCCGCACGGAACTGTGTGCCGCCGAATCTTTCCATGTCCTACTTGCGGGACGTCGATGCACCGGATGGTCAATTTCCGATGGTTAATCCGGACCTGTTCCACAGTTTGCAGCTTACCTTAGAGCGGGAGCAGGCGGATACTGTGGTGCCGAATCGCTCGCCGCAAAATTATCTTGCCCTCACGGGCGGTGGAGTGTTCGGGGCGTTTACCGTCGGCGTGTTATGTGGTTGGAGTGATTCGGGGAAACGGCCTCAGTTCGACGTTGTGACCGGGATCAGCACTGGAGCCTTGATCGCCACTTACGCGTTTCTCGGACCGAAATATGACTCACAGCTACGAGACTATTATTCCAACTACGGTTCCCGCGATGTTTATCGTCCCCGTCGCAAACTCTCGATTCTCTGGTCCGACTCTGTGGTGAGCAGCGAGCCTCTGCGACAGAAGATTGATGCGGCGTGCACACCCGAATTACTGGCCGAGGTCGCTGCGGCTCACCAGACCGGACGTCGGCTGTACATCGGCACGACCAATCTCGACACGCGGAAGCTCGTCATATGGGACATGGGGGCCATCGCCTCAAGCGGTCGCCCCGAAGCTCGCGCCTTGTACCGTGATGTGGTGTTAGCCAGTTGCTCGGTTCCCGCCTTTTTTCCTCCGGTGCGGATCGAGGTGGAAATCAATGGTCAACGTTACGAGGAATTGCATGTCGATGGTGGAGCGACGACGGCGGTGTTCTTCCAGCCCTTCATGCTGCAATTGGATCGAGGGAATATTCGTTCGCGCGCCGGCTCCAACTTGTATGTGATCGACGCGGGGAAGATATTTGCCGATCCCAAATGCGTTGAGCAGCGTATCCTCAAGATCGCTGGGACGACGTTGCGGGCGATGTTATATTCGGGATCGCGAAATGATCTATTCCGTTTATACACACTAGCATTAATCACAGGTCTCAACTATCATCTCGCTGCTGTCCCGCAGGACTTTCCGATGGACCTTGATTCGTTGAATTTCGACCCGAAAAAGATGCGTCGGTTATATGATGAGGGGTATCGTCAGGGGTACAGCGGCAAGGAGTGGCACACTCGATTGGATAACATCGGGATCGATGAAGATATCCTGCCCCGGTCGGGGACGCGTTTCCAAGCCTGGCCGGGTTCCGAACGCTCACGCTAGCAGGTCGCCGACGACATGACCGGCAATGTCGGTCAAACGGAAATCGCGCCCCTGAAAGCGGAAGGTCAATTGGGTGTGATCCAGGCCCAGCAGGTGGAGGATCGTGGCATGAAGGTCGTGCACGTGAACCCGCGATGTCACGGGTCCAAAGCCAAATTCGTCGGTTTCGCCGACGGTGATACCTGGTTTGATGCCGCCACCGGCGAGCCAGACGGTGAAGGCATCGATGTGGTGATTCCGGCCGTTGGAATCGCGAACTTCGCCCATCGGGGTTCGGCCAAATTCCCCGCCCCAGATGACGAGCGTCTGATCCAATAATCCACGACGTTTCAAGTCACGGATAAGAGCAGCGGCCGGCCGGTCGACCTCGCGGCAAACTTTATCCAAGCCCGCGCCCAGGTTATTGACGCCATCGCCGTGGTGATCCCAATCGGTGTGATAGAGCTGAACGAAGCGAACGCCCCGCTCGACTAACCGCCTCGCCAATAGGCAATTGTTCGCGAAACTTGATCGACCAGGCTCCGCACCATACATTTGCAGCGTTGGTCGGTCTTCTCGCGTCAGGTCGATCAATTCGGGGGCAGCGGTTTGCATTCGATATGCCATCTCGTACTGCGAGATACGCGTGGCAATTTCCGGATCGGCAGTGTCGGCTCGACGAATCTCATTCAAGTCGCGCACGGCATCCAAGACACGCCGTTGGCTTTCAGCCGTAGTTCCGGGTGGGCGGCTGAGGTTGAGGATGGGCTCTCCCGTGGAGCGGAACGGCACCCCCTGATAGCTGGTCGGAAGAAACCCACTGGACCACATGGCTGCTCCGCCCCGGGGTCCCCGCGGACCCGACATCAGGACCACAAACCCCGGTAAATTGTCCGACTCGCTCCCGATGCCGTAGGTGATCCACGCCCCCATGCTTGGCCGACCGAATTGGGACGACCCCGTATTCATAAACACTTTGGCCGGTGCGTGATTGAAGACGTTTGTCTGCATCGTTTTGACAAATGCCAAGTCATCCGCGACGGAGGCGATCTGCGGCAGACACTCCGACACCCACGCCCCCGATTGCCCGTGTTGGCGGAACTTCCGGGCGACTCCCAACAGTTTCGGCTTCTCCTTCGCGAAGGTGGACATAAACGCGAATCGCTTCCCTTCGAGAAATGAGTCGGGAATCGGCTGACCGTGCCGACGCTGCAGTTCGGGCTTCGGGTCAAACAACTCCAGCTGGCTTGGCCCGCCTGCCATGAACAAGTAGATGACGGAACGAGCACGCGGTCGAAATCGACTGGGTTTGGGTGCTAACGGATGCTCGGCGCGAAGCAACGATGTCAGTGCCAGACTACCAAGGCCCACGGCACAGTCGTGAAAGAAATGACGACGAGTCCGTGCCAGGAGGGGATCGATCAACATGGGAATCACTCTCGGCGGACCGTCTTTAGTCTAATCGGCTCGATTCGTCACTGTCCAGAGGTTCGCGAAGCTCACGACGCGACGCGCCCGCGGCGGAGGGCACCGATTGCCCAAAGGGTAACCAAGATGTTACGTTCCGGGTCACGACCGCAATTGTTTTCAGCTCAGATGTTTCGGCGACAGGGATGAGTTTCATGAATTATTCATCGCCGGTTAAAAGAACGCTAATGCGACCTCCCACAATACTGCCTGCGGTTTGAGTTCGCTCTTTTGAGGGAGGTTTCTTCAATGTCTCAACGTCGTCCGAGGATCGGCTTCACGCTGATCGAACTATTGGTGGTGATTGCGATCATCGCCGTGTTGATCGGTCTGTTGTTGCCGGCGGTTCAGAAAGTGCGTGAAGCCGCCGCCCGCACGCAATGCGCCAATCACCTGAAGCAGATTGGTCTGGCATTCATGAACCACGAATCGGCCTTCGGCTATTTCCCGCAAGGGCCGTATGATGGCGACCCGCGTCTTTCAGGGCGAAACAACTATGACGAGGTGCCGCCGGCTTATGGTGGAACCACATGCTGCCGCGCCGACCACCCGAACGGCTGGAATCACTTCTTCCGGATCCTGCCATACATTGAACAAGACAACGTTTATCGGATGGCTCCCCTGACCAACCCGCCCCCGGACTTCAGTACGGAAAATATTGTCGCGCAACAGCTGATTCCGATCTACTACTGCCCGGCTCGCCGCGGTCCGACGGCGTACGGCACGGGGATGTTTGGCCGACTCGACTACGCTGGTTGCGCCGGTTATTTCCAAGGCTCGATCATCGAGTACTGGCCGCCTTCGGGCATGTTCCCGCCTGAAAATGACAATATCACCGGTATCCCGCCTGCGCCGGTGGGCCTGTCTCCAGCCGCTGACGAACGCGCCACACCGAACCTCGGCAACACCCCGGGCCGCCGTGGTTACATCGTCTGGTCCGGCCGCGGCGCTCGCCGACGAATCGCCGATGTCAAAGACGGCACCAGCAACAGTATCATGGTCGCCGAGAAAGCTATATCCGACCAACGCTACGGCTCGGAAGGCGGCGATAACGAACGCTGGAACAACAACGGCTGGGATGAGGATTGCATCCGGTGGCACTTCCGGCCCTCGCAGGATTCGGACCTCATCATGACACCGCCTTACTTCAACTACTGGAACGACCCCGCCTCGACGGTGAACATCTGGCGGCGGAACTTCGGCTCTGCCCACCCGAGTGGGATCAACGCGGTGTTTGGTGACGGCTCCGTCCGCCACATCCGTTACTCTGTCGACTCCGTCTTGTTCATGCGGTTGTGCGTCATCGATGATGGCGCGCCGGTGAACGCTGGTGATCTGTGAACTCCTTCCGGTCTTTTGCATCGCCGTCCCCTCTCCCGGTTTTGTGCTGGGAGAGGGTTGGACGGTTTATCATTTGGGAGAGATTATGAACGAGATTCGTGGCCGACGCGCTTTCTTGTCGGCATTGGTAGCGGCGAGTTGTTATTTTGTTGGTTGTGGAGGGAGTAGTTCCGTCCCAGCAACTCGACCGCTGACCCCCGAAGAACTGGAACAGGTTAAAAAAGAGGACAAGGCGACTGAGGATGAGGAAACGACAGGCGGCAGCGGTCAGAAACCCGTCAAGAAATCACGCTGATCCGCCAGGCTGAGAGCATTTGTTCCGTCGTCGAGCGATGTTACCGGCCGAAGTCTCCGATCCGCGGTGCGTCGGGGGGTTCGGCTGTCTTTCTCTTGAGGCGCTTGAATGAATTCTATCGTTTCATCGGAACATATCATGAAACAGTTTCTACGAAACCTCATTCTGCTGAGCGTGAGTCTCCCGATCGCGCTCGTTATCGGTTGCAGCACGAGCGAGAGGACGATCGGCGTGGCCGGTCATTCGACGGAACAACCCACAGCTGGTCCGCTGCCGATCCCATCGGACCAGTTTGAAGAGTTGCCCAACCCACTCTACCAAGACTGGGCAAGTTTTCCCGTGGGCACAACCGTCGTGATTAAGGACACGCATCAACACGGGAACAATCGAACGGTCTCCACCAAAGTGTTGAAACTCGCCGAATTGACTCCTGATCTCGCTGTCGTGGAAGAGCAAATTACCACTGTTTACCCCGACGGTCGCAAGGAGGAGAATCCTCCCATGCGTCACGAACATGTCCGAACGGCGCTGGTCTTGAAGGGAACCGATCCGAAGTCGATCGGTCGGGGCGGCAAACCGATCGAGGAGGGTGAAGAGACGCTTAACACCCCGATTGGAGACGTGCAAGCTCGGTGGTTCACGTTCAAGGGGCGAGTCGAAGCTGGAGAAATCCTGCACAAAGTGTGGACCAGTGCGAAGGTGCCAGGTGGCATGGTTCGGGTGGAGAGCCGAGTCCCGGCCCTGAGTAGCCTGACCGTCGTCGAAGTGACCGAAGTGCAGAGACCGCCAGCCAAGGACTCCTCATCTCCATGACTCTTTCGGCCGTAGACGCCGACGCGACGATCACGAGCCGTCGCGACGGGTCACACAACGGAAGCATGTCCGGAGAGCGGGAAGGTTCAACGGCTGGGCCTTCCCCCGTTGCTCCACCTCTCACCTCTCCCAGGGAATCGCTTCAACGGATTGTCGGCTGGGCCAGGGCCTGGTGATATTACGGGGATGGCGAACATTCACCGGGGCCACGGCGTAGGAACCATATTGCTGCTGGTATAAAAATGTACTACCATAGATTACTTATAATAAGGTCGTGAGACGATGGTTGTATCAGCCATGCCGTCCAATGCCGCCTCGAAGCTGATTTCGTCGCTCCGAGCCTTGGCGACGCGGGACTTCTTTCCAGGCCTGAGTGCTCGAATCCGCCGATGGGTTTACCATCCGTTGGGCATCTTACTTCTCGCGGCCTCGGTCTCCGTTCTCTGCGGTTTGTTCTTACATCCGAGAGTGTTTGCGTTGGCTGCCGGGTTACTCGTGGTCATGGGGATCGGCGTTTGCTGGCCGGGGCTGACCATTCGTGGGACGTCGGCACACTGGAATTTCGACCGGGAACGCTGCGTTGAAGGCGACGGAGTGAGTGTCCGGGTGGCAGCGACGAATCATTTGCCTTGGCCCGCTGCGGGACTGGTTCTTCGCGACGCTCGGAGTGACGCCGCGGTCCGCCTGGGGACGATTCCGGCTCGGCAGGAAATCGTTGCACGGTGGGAGTTCGTGACCAAAGCTCGAGGGGAATACCCTGTCGGCGCACCCGAGTTGCTCACTGGGTTCCCTTTTGGTTTGTGGCAAGCCCGTCGCCGGGCGGTCGTCGAGAAGCGATTGATCGTCTGGCCGCGGTCGTATCCTGTCGGACCGCCACCTTGTCTTGACGGCGATGCCATGATCGAGGGGAATGTGGCTCGTCGGAAAGTCGGCTCGACGGGCGAGGTGCTCGGGGTTCGGCCCTATCGGCGGGGGGACTCTCCTCGGCGAATTCATTGGCCTCAATCCGCTCGTCACGATCGTTTGATTGTGTGCGAATTTGAAGCGACTTCGCGGCCTGTGGTCCAGATCGTCCTCGACACGGACTGCTCGATTCATGCATCGGGTCGCGACGGTAGTCAAGAGTGGGCCATCCGAGTGGCAGCCAGCATGGCACGCGGTTGGTTGGAGATCGGGGTGCAAGTCGGTTTGGTCGCCCCGGGCGTGACCTTGGCATCAGCTTCGGGCGCGGGACAGGTTCGGCGGATCATGGACGCTCTCGCGCGGCTACCGAATGACTCCTCGGTCTCGCTTCGCGAGTTGCTAAGTTTGCCCGCATGCCGGGGTTTTGAATCGGGCGTGCAAGTCATCATCACCACCGATCGTCGATCCTGGGGTCGGGTCCAACCACGACAACGATGGGTCGTCCTCAGCGCAACAGCCTTTGGCCAGCCTCTCTCGCCGACGGCTCGCTGCAACGAACTTCCGCCGCGGCCTGCTCCCTGGCTGTTTCTCGATGCCCCCCATCGAATCCCGCATCTGCTGCGCTACGGCTGGTCGGAGGCGCGACATGGTTCGTGACATCTCCCCCGCGCTGCGAGTCACGACCTTGGTGCTCGCCGCGATCACCTATGTCGCGGTCGAAGTTGCGAGTGATCGCGACGGGATTCCCTCGATTTTTGGACTGACGTTCGGCTCGATCTTATTTCTCATCGCGACGGTGGTGGCCATCCGCGTTGGGTCCCCAAAGAACGGTCAGAGGCTACCGCGTTGGTTGAGCGTGATCCTGGCAGGACTGCTCGTCGGTCCGTTGCTGGTTGAACCGCTTTTACGTAACTGGTTCCACGTCGGTTTGCCGCTGGAATTGCAGCTTGTCCACGGATTACGCAACTTAGGGATCGGCTTTGCGGCCTTGGCGGTTTGGCCCCTCTGCTTGCGGATGGCCGGTGTCGTCGCTTTGTTCAACATCTTGTTCGTCAGCGCAATGGGGGACCAGAAACCGATCCCGTATCTGCTCACACTTTGGGCGGCGGTCGGGAGTCTCTGGCTGGTCCTGTTTCATGCATCGCAGTGGCGTGAGGCGGCGAGCGCCCAAGACGTAGTTGTGGTTCGACGGGCGGCATTGCGATTTCCCTTGGGGCCTCTGCTTGTTTTCGGGACCTTGGCCATCTTGGCAGGGATGGTCGCCCTCGTCGGTCCGCGACGAATCCAACTCGTTTTGGGCGAATGGTTGCCGACTTCCGGTGGCACCGGCGATTACGACCCGTTCAGCCGCGGAGGAGTCAACGATGGGGACGAAGAAACCGCTGGCATGAATGCCCAAGCGACAGGATTCGTGGAATCGGATCTCTTCCTCGACAGTCCGGATCCGGCCCTGTACGACGCCGTCAGCGACATGTACGGGCCTCCCAAGTCGCGGCAACGACAATTGGAACGAATGCTAGCGCTGGGCAAGGCTGACGTTCGCGAATTACCCGGCCGACCTCCCGACAACAAGCGACCCAGTCGGGATTTCGACACCTTGCGACAGGGTCCGAAATCTCCGCGAAAGCCCGAAGACCAACCAGCTCGCTCTCTCTTCGAGATCGAGGGTCGGACCCCGATCCACCTGCGTGTCGAAGTTTACGGACAATACGAGGGGGGGCTGTGGCAGACAGCCGAACGACGAGTCTGGTCCAAACGCTTCGAGCGTGAAGACGATTCAAGTTGGATGCGGCCGATCCAACGCGATCCATTACCGCAGTATGGACCCACTGAATTCCACCGCCTCAAAATCGCGACCCTCAAAGGCGCTTTGATTCCCACTCCGCCGCTGCTGGAGCGGTTCCGCGTGGGACGCCTTAATCGACCGGACTTTTTCGTCTGGGAGTTTGACGGTGTGCTCCGCATGGACGGACGCAAGACGATCCCGTCGGGAACGATCATTTCGACCGAATCGTTCACAATGGCCGGCGAATCGCTTGGGAAGGGGGATTTCGCCTTTCTCGGCGATTGGGTCAGTGCCGATTTGCGACAAGCACCGACAAATTATCGGCAACTCGCGAAAGAGTGGGCGGGCGATCGACCACGCGGCTGGGCGCAAATCGAAGCGGTGATCGATCGTCTGCGCGGCGAGTTCACCCTGGATCCCGAGGCAGTTGCCCCGGATGATTGCCCCGATCCTGTATGGCATTTTCTCGAGACCAAACGGGGGCCGGATTATATGTTCGCCTCAGCCACCACGCTGTTGCTCAGGCAGTTAGGGTATCCGGCTCGGTTGGTGCTGGGTTATTATGCCTCTCCCCAATCCTTCGATCGAGTGACTAGACACACGCCGATCCGTCGCACCGATTTGCACTTCTGGTCCGAGGTGCTCTTACGCGATGGGCGCTGGCTCATTGTCGAGCCGACGCCTGGGTACGAAGTTCTCCGGCCTCGTCGGCCTTGGTTCACAACGATCAAAGCCGCCGTCGTCGCGTCGGCACCGACGCTGACCGTGCTTGCCGGCATTGTGGCGCTGCTGTGGTGGCGGCGGAGAGACTGGTTGGACTGGCTCCGAACGGCTCGCTTCCGAGTAGCTCCTGGACCGACCTGGCGCGAACAGGTGTTGCATTGTCTGTGGCTGATGGAACAGAGAGGTCGCTGGGCCGGCCTTGGACGCCCCCCGCAGCAGACTCTGAGCCGTTGGGCTGATTCGCTCCCTCTTCGCGCCCGTGCTGATCAAGATTGGAACACGCTGGTACAGCTTGGCGAATGGGCAGCTTACAGTGACCAGGCCACTCCTCCCGTGATGCCGAACGAGATCGAGCAAGTCTGTCGGCGTGTGGTCCATCATTGGACGATTCGCCGATTCCGAAAAATGCCCAGGACGCGGTATGGCCCACGCCTCGCTGCCACGCGGACGAGCGATGCGGATTTACCCTTGGAGCGATCCGGCGAATGACCACTCTGTCGGCAATTTCACCCCCGACCCCCACTCTGAATTCCCTGCGCGATGCGCTCAATTCCGCTTTGCGCGGCAAGCCCGAAGTCGTGGAGCGCGTGTTAGCTTGCCTGCTGGCTCGGGGCCATCTTTTGTTGGAGGACAAGCCGGGACTGGGAAAGACCACCTTGGCGAAAGCCCTTGCGGCGGCGGTAGGTGGCAGTTTCGCTCGCATCCAGTGCACTCCCGATCTGCTTCCCGGCGATGTCACGGGGTTCAGCGTGTTCAATCAACAAACTCGCCTCTTTGAGTTTCAGCCCGGACCAGTCTTCGCCGATATTCTGCTCGCGGACGAAATCAACCGCGCTACCCCCCGCACCCAGTCCGCCCTTCTTGAAGCGATGGCCGAGCGACAAGTCACGGTCGACAATGTCCGCCGCCCCCTGAGCGACACGTTCTTCGTCGTCGCCACGCAGAACCCCGTCGAGCATCACGGCACGTATCCGCTCCCCGAAGCTCAGCTCGACCGGTTCGCAATGAAACTCAGCGTGGGGTATCCCGCGGAAGATGACGAACAAGCAATGCTCGCCGCCGCTGTGGGTCGGCTCGATGGACAGCGGATCGACTGGCCGACGATCTTGGCTCCCGGCGAACTGCTGCAACTGCAAACGCAGACGGCCGCCGTCATTGTCAGCCCGCCGCTGCACGCCTACCTGACCGCATTAGCCAAGGCCAGTCGTGACCATGCGCGTGTCTCGCTGGGCGTCAGCCCAAGGGGTCTGCTCACCTGGCAACGGGTCGCGCAAGCCTGGGCCCTTTTACATGGCCGACCCTTTGTCACCCCGGACGACATCCAAGAAGTCGCGGAACCTGTTCTCTCCGTCCGCTTACAGGTCGAGACCGACATCGCACTGCTGGTCCGCGAGATCTTGGATTCCGTCCCGGTCCCCGTCTATCCGAGTTGAATCATGATCGTGGAATGGCTCGCTGCGGTTACCTTCGGTTTCGCCATGCGTTTCGGGCAAGTATTTTTAGAATCGGCGCTGACGCTCCTGGTCGGCGTCGTCACCGCCGGAGTCTTCCGCCGCATGCTCGGCCCGGAGGGAACATGTCGGCTTTTCGGGCGCGGGTGGCGCGGTCTTCTCCGTGGGTGGTCCGCGGGCATGCTTCTACCCGTTTGCTCCTTGGGCGTGATCCCTGTCGCACGCGAGATGCGTCGGGCCGGTGTCCCGGGTGGCACGGTCTTGTCATTCGTGCTTGCTGCCCCTCTGCTCAACCCCATCTCCTTTCTTTACGGTTTGACCCTGGCCGAACCTGTTGTGATCGGGTGTTTCGCCGTCGCCTCGCTGGCGGTGTCCACCTTGGCCGGCTCAGCTTGGGATCGACTGTTCGAGTCGCATTCGTCGCAACAAGTCATGCCAGTCGAAAAGCCCCCGGCCGTAGGTCTCCGCCGATTGGCAGCCGTTGCGGTCACCGCTGCCAAGTATGCGTGGGGCCTGCCCACCCTTTATTACGTCATCGGATTGACCGGTTCCGCCCTCCTCGCCGCCGCCATCCCAAATGGGGCATTACAAACCACGATGCGCCACGAGGATCCGTGGTCCCCCTTGCTCATGAGCGCGATCGCCACGCCCATCTATTCCTCTCCCCTTCCCGGAATGCAAAAGATCGGCCTTATGTTCGATCATGGCAATTCTCACGGAGCTGCCTTTATCTTGTTCATCCTCGGGATTGGCACCAATTTGGGTTTGTTACTCTGGATGCTCCTTTCTTTCGGATTCCGCTTTCTCGTTTGGCTCGCCTCGGTCTTTGTTTTGGTGTTAGGTCTGGCATATGGGGCCGAATCTCTGTTGTACCCCGAGGGAAAGCGTCAAGAAGATCACACGCACGCTTTCGACGACTACACCTGCCCCTTCTCCTTGGGTCCGCCGAGCAATTTACCAGAGAGAGTGGCGAAGAAAGTGCAAGAACAATTCGGCCCCTTGGAGCAATATGCCGTGACCGCTTTGGGGCTGCTTGCGGCGACCTCCGTCTTGGTTCGAAAATGGGATCGTGAGGGGCAAATCGAGCGTTGGTTGACAACGGTTCCCGCATCCCATCGATCATCGTGGATGAATCGGAAGGTTCCAGGACCGGTGTTAGGAATCTGCATGATTCTCGGTCTCATCATTTTTTCGGTGGCGGGAGCCTACGTCTATTATCCGCCGACAGAGCAGGCATTGACCGAATTATCCCAATTGCGGACGGAAGTGATCATCGGCGTGCGTTTGGGGAAGAGTCGGGAGGCGATTCGCGACCTCGAGCGTATGGACGATGTCACTCGCCGGCTCGAGGTCGGTGCGATCATCCGCCGCTTTCGCTACGATCCGGAGGCCGCAAAAAGCAGCGAAGAGTTACGGCAAGCGATTGAAGAACTCCGCGATCATTTGTTGGCCGACGATGTCGATGCCGCTCGCGCCCGGTTGAATGAGTTCGATACGCGCTATGCCACCTGCCGGGACCATTTCCGCCGTGATTCGTGATTTGAACGGGGGCTGGGGCGAGATGAGCCAACCTCGATCCGTGAACGCCCCGAAGCGCCGATTCGGAAATCCGCGTATTAGTGCGGGCAGGGAATTTCGGCCGAACTCGAGGCAAGGGGCGATCCGTTTTTTCTACCGACAATCACACGGGGATGGCGTTGATCGTCACGAATGACTCGCTCGAGGTGCAAGCCAACTTGCCGCAGACGTTCCTGAATTCCCTCCAATTGCCGGTAGCCGATCTCGAGAATCAAGGCACCACCGACGGGCAGAGCGGCGGCAGCCTGGGGAATGAGTTGATTGTAAATGGCATACCCATCGGGTCCACCGTCCAAGGCCCGCCGTGGCTCGAACTGCCGCACCGACACGGGGAGCAGGTCCCATTCGTCGGCAGCGACATAAGGAGGGTTGGAGACGATCAGGTCAAACGATTCGCCGACCAACGGCTGGAGCAGATCGCCGACCACGAAACGAATCCGCGGGAGTAAACCAAGTCGTTGAGCATTTCGCCGAGCCACTTCGATCGCCTCGGGGCAGACATCGGTCGCCATCACATCAACGGTGGCATGGCTGTGCGCGATCGCCAGCGCGATACATCCCGAACCGGTTCCGACATCGACGAGTCGTGGCCGCTCCAGGGTTTTGAGGAGTCGCAGGGCCTCGGTCACCAGAAGTTCCGTTTCCGGTCGAGGAATCAAGACCTCGGGAGTCACCTCAAGATCCAGGAGAAAGAACTCTCGACGGCCAAGAAGATAATGCACGGGGCACCCGTCGAGCCGTCGGCGAATCAGATCGCGGAAATTCGCTCGTCGTCGTTCATCGACGACCTCGTCCCAGCGGATGTACAACTCAGTCCGGCGGCATCCCAGGGCGTGGGCCAGGAGCAATTGCGCTTCGAGCTTGGGAGACTCCAGGCCTTTTTGTTGGAAGTGCCGCTCCGTCCATTCCAGCAGGTCACGAACGGTCCAATTCGCCTGCTGTCCGGTTGGGGTGGCCATACGAAATCCCTGGGGATCGACGGTTCTTCATTCTACGCTCGACTCCTGGCGCAGAGCGTCGCGCATCCGGGTGAACACGTCGAGCCAATCACCGACGGCGCTTTGGCGGAACAGCCTGGCGGTGGGATACCAAGGAGAGTCATCCCGGTCGCGGAACCAGCGCCATTCGGAACTCAAGCCCAAGGCAACCCAAACGGGGCGCCCCAAAGCGCCCGCCAGATGGGCAATCGCGGTGTCGCTGGTGACAACCAGATCCACGCTGGCCATCACCGCGGCGGTGTCGACAAACGCCCCTTCCTCGTCGAAATTGTCCGGGAGGCGATGGACAGGAAAGTCGGAGGTTTGATCAGCGCCGTTTCCTCGTTGCAAGCTGATCAACTCGATCCCCTCGACCTCAGCCAACGGTGCCATCACCGCCAAGGGAAACGAACGAAACGCATCGTCTGGAAACAGCGGATTGCCTTGCCAACAGATACCGACCCGAAGTTTGCCCTTGGGCAGCTTGGTTTTCCATTTTCGGACACGTTTCGCATCGGCTTTTAAGTAACTTTTCGGCGCGGGAATCGTGCGAAACTCGGTCTTGAAGATCCCCGGGAGGCTCAGCAAAGGCACCTGAAGATCGCAACCTTGGGCGTCGGCACCCGGCTCGATGAGACGAAGGACTCCGTTGTAACTTTCCCGACACAACAAATGCAACCGGGCCGGGCATTCCAATACCACGCGACCGCCCGCCTCCTCAACCTTCGGCAGATAGCGCAAGAACTGGATCGTATCGCCCAAGCCTTGTTCGGCCCGGAGCAGAATCGTGCGGTTTCGCAGCGGCGAGCCATCCCACTCGGGAATGTCGCGAGGAGGGAGGGCGATGTGAGGCAACTTGCGACGCCATTCGTACTCGGGCCAACCGCGACGAAAGTCGCCCTTCAGTAGCCGCGCCTGGGCCAGATTGACGTGGGCATTCACATGGTCGGGCAGCAATTGGATGGACGCCGTGTACAGGTCGATTGCATCTTCGACGTACCCCAACATCTGTAAAGCCAGGCCGAGATTGTTCATCGCCTCGGGGTAACTGGGTTTGATGTCCAACGCCTTCCGATAGCTCACCGCGGCGTCGATGGCCCGGCCAAGACGCATCAGGACCAGACCCCGATTGTTCCATGCTTCAGCAAATTTTGGATCGCAGCGAACCGCCTCGTCGTAGGCCGCAAGCGACTCGGGATAGCGGCGAGCATCGCTCAGAGCGTTTCCCCGGTTGAAATGTGCCGCCTCGTAGTCCGGTCGAATCCTCAATGCGGCATCGTACCACTTGAGCGCTTCCTCGGGTCGATTCAGCTCCGCATGAACGACCCCCAGGTTCATCAGCACGTCGGCTTGATCCGGCAACATTTGGAGCGACTGCTCATAACACGCGAGGGCTTCCTGGTATCGCTGCTGACACAGCAACTCGTTTCCTTGATTGAATAAGGCAAGAGCATCGGCTGACGACATGACGGCTCGCCCTTAAGCCATGATGTTGTATCCGCAATCGACGTAAAGAATCTGTCCTGTCACGGCACTGGCCAACGGACTGCAAAGAAAGACCGTGGCATTGGCCACCTCTTCGGGAGTGATCGGTCGAGGCAAGGGCGACTTCGAGGCCGCGTATTCGATTGACTTCTCGAACTCGCCGGGTCGGATGCTTCGAGCGGCGCGGGAGGCATACGGCCCAGCCGAGATCAGATTCACTCGGATGTTCTTCGGACCGAGGTTCTGCGCCAACTGCTTGCAGTCGATTTGCAGAGCGGCTTTCGCGGTGGACATCCCGCCGCCGTAGTAAGGCACGACTCGCTCCCCGCCGAGGTACGTCAAACCGACGGCGCTGGCCCCGCCGGGCCGATTCTCCATGTAAGGCTCAGCCGCTCGAAGCAACGCCGTCAGTGAATACGCGCTCACGCTGATCGCCTCCAAATAGGCAGAGCGGCTGACCTCCTTGGCGAACTTGGTGATCTCGCGACTAAACGCGACGGAGTGAATCACGATGTCGATCCCGCCGAACTCGCGGCCCACGGCCTCGACCGTCCCCTGAATCGAATACTCGGGAAACTTGGCGTAACGCCGATCATTGCGAACCGCCTCGGGCACGTCGGCCATTGTGTCGTAACTGACGTCGCAGGGCAGAATCTTTTCCACTTTCAATTCACCGTCCACATGGGGCAGTTTTCGCGAGTCCGCGTCCTGGGGACGGGTCAAGATACTCTCCACAATTCCCACCATGCGCGGATGACAGGCCAAAACGATCTTGGCCCCCGCCGCTTGGAGTGCCTTGGCAATAAACCAAGCGAAGCTCTCGTTATCTCCGACACCTGTCACCAGAGCGATCTTGCCCGAGAAGTCGATCGGAATCATGGATCGAACCTGTGCATTCGGATATTTCCCCCGCTTCATGGCATAGGGAAAGAACATCAAGAATGCAACAGGAACGTCGGCGATGTCCCTCGGGCGTCGATCAAGGGTCAGTCAAGACGCTTGACTTCACGAAATCGGATCCGCGAGGGCTTGGCGTCGTGAGGCTGCCGAGCGATCAACTGCACAATCGTCGGAGTTTGTTCATCGACAGAAGATGACGGGTAAACCGCCAGCGCTTCCAACATACCACGATCGTCCGGCCGCTTTTCCCGACTGTTGTCGACGTCGAGAAGCCACGGCGGGACGGGAATCGAACGTACAGAAGCAGCCCAGGGCAAGGTGCCGTCGCCGGCCGGTCGGAGGATGTCATCCGCGGACCCCAAGCCACCGAATGCAACCAGCGCTGCCATGGTGAGAACGCCTCGATGCAAGGAACCGGGTTGATTGAAAGCGCCGGCGCGCATGGGAATACCTCGTTGCGGTTCTTTTCCGTGCTTTGCCCTGCTGAAGGTTTTGCCGTTTCTAAGCATCAGATCGGAATTGCGGATTTTATCGGCTCAGGGCAAATCGGCGGGATTCACGAAGTTTCCGACAATCTGGGTAATCCGTGCGGGTCTCGGAAAACACAGTTGCCTCGATCACCCACGAAAAGGAGGCGGGGCGTCCGACCCTACCGCAACGGTCGGTGTTGAGCGTTGCGAGCATCCATCGCGTCGTGAATCACGAACCTTCGAGATCCTGCCGGGCGACCGCCTCACGTTTGTAGAGGGGCAGATGACGATAATAGACTTCCAGCGTTAACAGGCTGAGCGCCGTCTGAAGTAACCTGCCACCGACCTGAGCCGTGTGAGTTGAGTCGGGGTTCCAGCTTCCCGCTTGTGGACTGTTTCCCGAAACTTGAAGGTTTAAGAGCCAATCGCGCATGCGCGGATTCCAGAACTCATACCAGTCTGGACCCCCGAAGAAGTGCATGACTTGGGTCGCGTAGTAATAGTAGTAAATGTCCATCGCTCGGCTGTCGTCCGACTTTCGGACATCACGAGGAGGGAATCGCTTGAGATACTCCACGCCGCCGACCAGACCGGGATTGCGTGGTCCCCAACCGAGGTATTGTCGGCACAACAGCCCGACGGCAGTCATGGGAGGGCTGCCATTTCGACTGGTGTATCCGTACTCCGAGCCCGGAGGATTCCCGCCGGCATGAGCGTCGAGGTAGGAGATGGCTCGAGTCAGGGTTTCGCGGGGGACTTTCAAACCGGCCAAATGAGCGGACATCAGGGCTTGGATTTGCCAACCGGTGACGGATGTGTCGCCTTCCTGGGCGGGTTGATAGCGCCACCCGCCTCCGGCACTCTGGGCGCGGACGATGTAATCGACCGCAGCCTGCGATGGGCCGCGCAACCGCGGGTCATTCGTCATACCATAGGCTTCACACAAAGCCATGGTGGCGATGGCATGATCGTACATATCGCCGCCACTGTCGAAAGAGCCATCCCGACGCTGCTTGGAGAGCAAGAACTTCAAGCCGGCCTCGATTTGCTGCGGGTATTTGGAACTTTTTCGTTCTTTTGATTCGCCGGAGGTCGGAGCCGCCTTCGGCTGGCTTTTGTGAGTGTAGCCTGCCGCCAAGAAAGGAAGCAAAGCGATCCCGGTCGCCGCGATGCGGCGTTGCCGGCCGTTGGGCGTCTCGAAGTTCCAGCTACCGTCTTTTTTCTGTTGCTGCGAGAGCCAGATCAATCCCCGGGCGACGCACGCCTCGGAGGCCGTGTTGCCGCCCCCTTGCGTCAACATGCGTTCACGGGTGGCACCGGAGCGGCCGCGAAAACCCATGCCCGGTTGCAACGGAGGGCCATTCAACCCCCCCGGAGCACCCAACGCCCCCAACCCACCGATCGCGGCATCTAATCCACCCCCCTGACCGGCACTGCTTTCCCCCAATCCCGG
>CAKZUU010000120.1 GCA_937922175.1 uncultured Gemmataceae bacterium | reverse complement strand
AATCGCCGGCCATGTGTATGTCGATCAAAACAACAACGGCAAATTCGACCCAAACGAAGAGGGGATCGCCGGCGTTCTCGTTACCTTGAGAGGGGTCAACGATCTCGGTGAAAACATTCACATGACGATTCGCACGAGTGCGGATGGCTCATTTCGCTTCACCGGGTTGCGACCGGGAATTTACTCGCTTGAGGATGAGCAACCCGCGGGATTTACAGACGGGAGACGAACCGTCGGTTCGAAGGGCGGCCGGGTTGAAGGAAATCGGATTGTGGAAATCCCGGTTGATGGTTGGACCAAAGCCGAGCGTTATCTGTTTGGCAAAAAGCCTTTGCCCCGGACCAGCAGCATCGCGGGCTATGTGTACAACGACCGCAACAATAACGGCCTTAAGGAGGCAAACGAACCCGGCATCCCCGGTGTCGAGCTCATTTTGATCGGCGGTGGTCGGACCTTGACAACCACAACGGGACCTGATGGCTCGTTCCTTTTCGTCGTCGATCGACCCGGAACCTACTCGCTGATCGAAAATCTCGATGAGCGAGAACGAGGACTGTTCGATGGCAAAGACACCTTCGGGACGACGTTTCGCGGTACTGCCGAGAATGATCGGATGACCATCGTGGTCGAGGCGGGGAAGTCGGGTCGGGATTTTCTCTTTGGCGAATTGACCGTTGCGGACATGGTTGCGTCGGAGGCAAATAGCGGCAATCGTCCACGCGAAACCGGTCAAGACTCGGGCGGAGTCGTTTTGGGGGGTGCGATCGGCACGGACCGCGAATCTAACTTCCAAGGCTTCCTCAATTTTGTGGGGCAAGTGTCAGCACTCTCGACGTCGCGATCCTCATCGAACAACTCAACGCTCCTCTCAGATATCAAGACCACGACCCAATCGGACATGAGCGATTCCGCAACCGACAGCGGGGCAATCGCCGCGGACCCAGGCTCCGGGGGACGGGTCAATGAATTGTTCGGAGGCGAGGTGCCGATCGTTGATGACTCGCAGGATGAACGGCTAAGCGAGTCGCTGGCGGGGGTTCTCTTGACTGGTGGCCGAATGCAGACGCGAGCCGGTCTCAAACGCGGGGCATCGTTGGGGAGCGTGGCCGTATTGACGCAAACTGACGCGGACGCCGGCACGTCCACCGACGAAAGCCTGCGGTCGAGCGAAGACTTCCCCTTGCTTGAGTGTTTGATCGGATTGGGTTCCCCCATGGTACATTCGCCGACGAAGTCGATTCAGGGCGAATCGTCCCCATCCGAAGAGGCGGCGATGCAACAACCGGGCGGTGACCTGCCCACGGTGGATGAAGAGTCGCGGCCGGGGATCGGCAGACTCGTCGCGGCGGCGAGCTTGACCTCCGGAGCGGCGCTTGTGGTCGGGAAATTGGCTTATGATCGGTGGCGGTCGCACCAAGGTGACAGGAAGCGAAAACACGCTTCGTTTTAGCGAGAGAAACGAATCCAGTGCTGATACGGCTCGTGACCTGCGAAACAATCGGCAGCGCGTTCATGATCGCCCAGCATTTCGAATGCTCGTCCCATCAGTCGAAATCGTTCTTCGCTCGTGCTGACGGCGGTTTGGGGCATTTGCAGACAGAACTGCACGCAGGCTTTGGGTCGCTTCGATTGCAACTCGAGTCGCGCCAGGGTGAGGCAAGCCCGAGCCGAGGTCTCGACGTCGTCGCTGACGACCAAATTCTCCAGGCACTGCCGCGCCGAAATCTCGTCTCCCTCGTGTAATCGCGACAAGGCCAACGCCCAAGTGAGCCGGGCTGCCAATTGACCTCCTGTATCGGGGATGATCCGCTCAAGCTCCGAAGCGCTCAAAGGCGAAAGCCCCATCTCTTGATGGGCATGCACGCGCAATAGCGTGCCGGTCGGGCCGGTCGCCGAAGCCTCGGGCCACTCGGCCAATGTGAGCAAAAGTTCCTCGCGGATCGAGCGCAGTTTGTGGCGCGAGCCTCCCGCGAGGCACCATCGCGACCAGGCATCGAGGAAGGCGGCCTCTTTCCAAAGGGGTCCCGTTCGGAGCTGATGGTGCTTCACTTTTTCCAGAATGCGGCGAGCCTCGGGCGCGTCGTTCTCGAGCAGACTCAGGGTTGCCAGGCCCAGGGCCGCCGACACCGAGATGACACCTTCCGAACGAGACAAGGCCAAGCGATAAGCGCGAGTCGCAGCGGGAAATTCCGCGAGGTCGGCGTGAGTCCGAGCGACCAGCCACCACGCCCACGGCATTAAGGGGCCCTCGAGTCCGGAGTCGATCGCATCCATCAGCGTGAGGCGGGCCGCGCGTTTGTCTCCTCGGTGAAACTGAGCCCAAGCCAATTCGCAGCGAACAGACGTTGCGACCTGGGGCGGAAGTTCGTTCGTCAAAAGTTCTTCGTAGATGGCGATGGCCCGAAGTGGTGTGGCGTCTGCCTCTCGCCGTGCCCATTCCAACCGCATCTGCGGCGCCCATGGATGGGTGCCGTGCGACCGGAGAGCCTGTTCGAGCAATTCGTGGATGTTGGCCTGGGGTTCTGGCTCCCGTTCGTCGTGGGGCGGCCCATGCCAACTCACCCAATGGGCCAGCACCCGAGGTTTCGACGGCGGTTGGAGCATCTCGCGTCGGGCAAGGTGCAGGAAGTGGCCCCCGGGGAACGACCAACGCGGTCGGTCGTACCATCGCGGCGACCATAGGTCCGATGCCGAGGGGCCACGGCGTCGGAGTTCAAAAAAGGCCCTCAGGTAGGCAACCTCGGACGCAAATTCCACGTCCGGAGGAGATGCCTGGCTGATCCGCTCCTCCATCTCCATCAATTTTTCGGACGCGTCGCTCCAACGCTTCAAGGCAAGCAGGCATCGCACCTCGCCCAAACGAGCAGACCAAGGTAACGATTGGACGATTTTCGCATACTCTTGCAATGCTCGGGCAGCGTCCCCCGCCCCCTCATGGATGATTGCCCCTCGGAAGCGATTGATCGGGTCGTCCGTCGTTGTTTCCGATTCCGTCGCCCGATCCCACTCTCGCTTGGCTCGGCGGTAGTCACCCAGTTCGATCAATTCATCGATCAATACCCAAACGTCCTTGGAAATTCGCGGCTCGGATTCGATCGAGGGAGGGGTTTCGTGCCCTGACGACTCGACGGGGTGCTCGATTGTCTCGGGACGAGGCACAGATTTGCTTGTGAGAGTCAGCCACCCCCCAGCCAGGCCAAGGAGGCCGGATGCGATGATTCCCACCCAGGGGACCAGCCGACGGATGAATCCCAAATGCATGAGAAGGTACCGAAGGCGTCGCGGCAGCCTGGAACGAATTTGCCGACTTCGCAGGGTCCGGAAAAACCGTAGTTCGGTTTCGAGAAAGAGGCAAATTTTTTTTTGCTCGTTCGATGATGAGGTTGAGGGATGGCAGGGAGAGGCCCCGACGGGAGTTGGCCCAAGTTCTCGACGACAGCGCATGAGGCACGAGCCATGCAGATCGACCCGAAGAATGGTCCGCGAATTTCCGGCGCGGAGCCAATCCAAACCGAGCGAATCAAACCACCGGAGACCGACCGCGGGCGGCCGGAGACAACGGCCTTTTTACTCACGGCATCGCTGATGGGGCTTCTCGCCCGCCTACGAGGCCTCGACGAGGTGCGCGAAGAAATCATCCGTCAGATCCGCGAGCAAACCAGCAAAGGCGACGTGATGACGCCGGCGGCTGCCATCGCCACCGCCCATGGCATCGTCGGTTCCGATGCCGTCTGATCCCTTTCTCCCCTTTCCCCATCTGAATGAAATCGTCAGCGGGCGGTGACCTGTTCGGCTCTAGCGACGTTCCGCACCTTTCGATGTAACTGACAAAGGTGGCCTCGGGCGCCGCCTCGTTTAGCCCCAATTGCCATTTTCGGGCAAATCCGCGTCGACCGCTTCGATGAGAAAGTTTGGAGTCAGCCTCCACCTAACCCTTTCGACTCGCACCAGGGAGATCTTCGAAATGCCGTTGTCTCTTGTGAACAATGTCTCGTCCTTAACCGCTCAACATAATCTGGACCGCACCAATTCGATGCTCAATCGCTCGTTAGAGAGACTCTCTTCGGGCTTGAAGGTGAACCGTGGAGCCGATGGCCCGGCCACCCTGGTCATCTCCGAGCAACAGCGGGCGCAGATCAGCGGTTTGCGGGCTGCGATCAACAACACCGCCAAAGCGATTTCGGTCGTTCAGACCGGCGAAGGCGCGCTGAACGAAATCAATTCGCTCCTGTTGAAGATTCGCAGCCTGGCGGTCGATTCGTCGAACGCCGGTGCCAACGACGCCGCTTCCTTGGCCGCCAATCAAGCGGAAATTGACAATGCGATCAAGACGATCAACTCCATCGCGTCGAACACGCAGATTGGCTCGCGGAAGTTGCTCGACGGCTCGTCCGGCTACACCGGTTCGACCACGGACACCGACGTCACCTTTTTGAAAGCGACGGGGTCGGCTCCAACCGGCTTGTCCGCCGTCAACGTGACCACTGCCGCCCAGCGAGCGAACCTCACCGGGGCGAATGCGGTCGGTACCTTGGCCAACGACGAGATTCTTCGGATCAATGGCGTCACCATCCAATTGGCGACGGGTGACAATATCGCCGCGGTGGTGAGCAAGGTCAATGCCTTCACCTCGCAAACGGGTGTGGTTGCCGAAAACGACGGCTCCGGCGCTCTGCGACTGCGGACGAATACCTTCGGCTCTGCAGCCACGTTCACCGTCCAATCGTCGGTGGCGGCGGGTGTCAACACGACGGGTTTTGGCACGTCGATCCAGACGGCAACGGGCGTGGACGTCGCAGGGACCATCGGTGGCGTGGCCGGTATCGGCGCGGGCAACGTTTTGACCGCCCAAGGTATCTCCGTCTCGTTCGGGCTGGCATCGGGCAGCACCACCGCCACCGTCACGGGTGCGCAAGGTCAAGTGAACGTGATCGACCAATCGTTGACGTTCCAGATTGGTGCCTACGCCGGTCAGACCTCCTCGATCGCCTTTGATCGGGTGCATACCGAATCGTTGGGCATCGCGGCGAATGGGGCGACCACGGGCAACCTGGCCTCGATTGACGTGCGAACCCTCACGGGTGCTCAAGACGCCATCCGAGTCGTGGACAAAGCGATTGAAGACGTCACCACGTTGCGGGGAGCCTTGGGTGCTTTCCAGCAGAACACGCTGTCTTCGACCGCCAATAACCTGCGGATCTCCTTGGAAAACCTGGTCAACAGCGAATCCGTGATCCGCGACACCGATTTCGCCGAGGAAATTTCAAACTTCACCCGCTTCCAAGTGCAGGTACAGGCCGGCACATCGGTCCTCGGCAATGCCAACCAGTTGTCGCAGTTGGTTGCGGCCCTGTTGCAACGCTGACGCTCAATCAGGGAGGGGCAGGTACGACGAGCCGGTGCTTCACGAGGGGGCATCGGCTCTTCACTCCATCTAGGGAGGTGTCACCTTGACGATCATCGGCAACAGCAGCGGCGTCAGCTTTTCGGGACTTGGCTCGGGTATCGACACCGAACGAATCATCGAGGGCCTTACCCGGTTCCATGCCCGACGGATCGAATCTCTCCAACAGCAGAAAGATGTCGTTGTCCGTCGCCAAACGGTCTTCGCCGAACTGCAAGCCCAATTGATGAATCTTCAAGGCAAAGTCGGGCGCTTGGCTCGCTCCATCAATGGCGCTTTCGACTCGATGCAAGTGACTAGCAGTCATCCGGATCTGCTCGGAGTCACAGCGAGTTCGTTAGCCTCTCCGGGCACATTCACCGTTCGGGTGAATTCCCTAGCGCAGGCCCACCAATTGGCGTCTGAGGGTTTTGCGGACCCCGGAACGACGATCCGACAAGGCACGCTGACGCTCCAAGTCGGTGCGGGGCCGAGCACCACAGTCACCATCGACGCGAGTAACAATACGCTTCAAGGTCTGGCTGATGCCATCAACGCGGCCAACGGCGAGGTCCGCGCCAGCGTGGTTCGAGACGGCGGCACGAATCCCTACCGGTTGTTGCTGACGGCGACCAAAGCGGGAGCGGGCAACATTATCACGGTGACGAACAATTTGACGATGGGGACAGGTGCCACGATCGACCCGACCCACACGGTGGTGCAGGCGGCAACCGATGCCGAAATCCAATTGGGTAGCGGGTCCGGGGCGATCCTCATAACGAGCCAAAGCAATCGAATCGAACAGGCCATTCCGGGGTTGACGCTTGATCTCCGACGGGCCGATCCGTCGCAACCCGTGACGGTAACCGTTCAACCCGACAGCGAATCCGTGACCCGTGCCGTCCAAGAGTTTGTCGACGCCTACAACGGTTTGATCAATTGGGTCAATCCGCGACTTTCGTACAACACCGCGACACAGCAATCGGGCGAGCTTCTCGGTAGCTACGAGGTCAACTCGCTTTTGCGTGAGATGAGCTTGGCACTTGGTGGAACAGTCGCAGGAGTCAATACGTCTGCCAATCGGATGTCAACCATTGGACTACGTTTTGACGACAAAGGCCGCTTGCAGTTCGACCGGGCGAAGTTCGAGGACGTCGTCGCTGGCCGTGTTCCCGGTGTCGGTTTGGGGGATGTGAAACGGCTCTTCGCTTTGACGGGCGCCTCGAACCATCCGGGCGTTAAGTTTCTCTTTGGGAGCACGAACACCAAGCCGAGCGGAGCGACGCCCTATCAAGTGGACATTACCCAGGCCGCCACGCGTGCCGCTCTGACCGCCGGAGCCGATCTTGCCGCTTCAACTGTCATCGACTCGACCAACAATAGCTTCACCGTGCGGATTGACGGCCGCGAGTCGAGCACTCTGACCTTGGCCAGCGGAACGTATACTCGGGCGGCCTTGGCGGCGGCGGTGCAAGACGCCATCAATTCTGATCCCCAACTTGCGGGTGTTTCAGTCATCGTTGACTTGGTCGGCGATCGCCTGCGAATCACGTCGCGGACTTATGGGTCCAGCTCGCAGGTCCGCATCGTCGGCGGGTCTGCAGTCACCACGGGTGTCTTGGGCTTCGCCGGGGGCGAGATTTCCTCGGGACTGAACGTCGCGGGTTCGTTCATCGTCGATGGGAATCCCGAGCCAGCGACCGGCTTTGGCCAGATCCTCGCCGGGACTTCGGGCAATGACCACACCGACGGCTTACAGGTCCAAGTGACCTTGGCACCCGATCAGGTCGTCGCTGGTCCTGAGGCGCAACTGACGGTGACACGCGGTCTGGCTGATTCGCTCAGTCAGGTATTGAATCGCTATCTGGATCCGACCCAGGGTCGATTCAAGAACGCCGCCCAACGCTTCGATTCCCAACTCGAGGTCGTGAACAAGGCGATCGACGCCCAAAACGAATTGATGGAGAAGAAGAAGGAGTCGCTTTTGCGTCAGTTCATCGCGATGGAATCGGTCGTCAGTCGGTTGAAGCTGCTGGGTCAGCAATTGGCCGCCCAATTCACCGTCGCTACCTACCCTAATTCTCCTAACTCGCGAACGAGGTGACGCGTCATGAATCGTTACGCTCAATACCAACAATTGAGCACGACGTCGGCCACGCGCATCGACCTGTTACTGGCGCTCTTCGATGGTGCCATCGACCGCATTGATGAAGCGCGATCTCTTATCGAGACCGATCGGCGCGACCGCGTAACGGCGCTATTGCTCCGCGCGCAAATGATCGTCTTGGAATTAGCAGCCGGAGTGAGACCAGAAGTCCAACCGGAGATGAGCCTGAATATTCTTCGGTTGTACGAGTATGTGGCATTCTGCCTCGCGGGGGCGACGGTCGAGCGATTGCGCTCGGCGTCCAAAGTCTTGTCCAATCTGCGCGAGGGGTTCCGGGCCATCCGAGCCGAGGCCGTCGAGTTGGAACGGCGAGGCGAGATTTCCCCGGCGGAGTCGCAATCTGTTGTGGCCGCCTTGGCTTAACAGATTTGCCAAGGACACGAGCTTTTCGGATTTGACGGATTCCACTGAACTTGACGCTTGTTCCCAGCCGATATTTCTGCCGAGTCCCCATCGAAGCGAGGTGTCAGGACCGACATGCTCCGCGGTTTGTACTCAGCGACGGCGGGTTGGGAAAGCGCGGTACGCCAGCAAGAAGTTCTGGCCGAGAACCTTGCTCACGTATCGATGCCCGGCTATCGTGCTCGGGGTGCGACGTTTAAAACGCTCGTCGCGTCCGAGCTTTCGCCCCCGCCCGTCCGTCAAACCACGCGGAGTTACCTCGATTTCCGACCCGGTCCCATCCGCGAAACCGGCCATCCCTTGAACTTGGCGATCGACGGCGAAGGATTTTTCGCGCTTCAAGGCCCCAGCGGACCCGTTTACACACGCAATGGGTCGTTCCATCGTCTGGCGGATGGTCGAATCGTCAGCGAGGGAGGCTACCCCCTGCTGGGAGCGGGGGGGCCCATTTCTGTCCCCGCCGAGGCTCAGCAGATCACGGTAGGTCGTGATGGCAGTTTGAATGTTGACGGGGTCCAAGTGGATCAAATCCGCTTGGTGCGTTTCGATGATGGGCAAAAGCTGCAACCTGTCGGGCCGACGCTCTTCGCCGCTCCCGCTGGAACGAATGAGATCCCCGCAACGGGTTCTATAATTCAAGGCGCGTTGGAGGGTTCCAATGTCAACCCCGCGTGGACGCTTGTCGAGATGATCCACAGCCAACGATTTTTTGAAGCGGTCCAGCGCTCGCTTCGGACACTCAATGAGGCAATCCAACTGAACACCCGGCCCGAGTAGTTCCGAGGGACGCCACGATGATCAAAGCCCTTTTCACCAGTGCCACCGGCATGAATGCCCAGCAGGTGGTCATCGATAACACAGCGAACAACCTCGCCAACGTCAACACGAATGGGTTCAAACGGGGGCAGGCCGATTTCCAAGACCTCATTTATGTGAATCAGCGAACCCCCGGAGCCGAGGCCGCTCAAGGTTTGACCGTGCCGACCGGATTGCAAGTCGGCAGCGGAGCGCGAGTCGCCGGCATCACCAAGATTTTTACCACGGGTTCACCGACCAAGACTGACAATCCCTTGGACGTTTTCATCGAGGGCGATGGTTTCTTGCAGGTTTCGCTGCCCAATGGCGACATCCGGTATACGCGAGACGGAGCCTTGCGTTTGAACGCCACGGGCAACCTCGTGACCAGCGATGGGTTCATGATTTCGCCGCAAATTACGATCCCGGCCGAAGCCCAATCAATCCAGATCGCGGCCGATGGCACCATCTCGGTGACGACAGCCGGCTCGCCCGCACCGACCACCGTCGGACAATTGACCCTCGCCCGATTTCCCAATCCCGCCGGCTTGAGTGCCGAAGGACGAAACCTGTACGCCGAAACCGCCTCGTCCGGCGCTCCGACGACGGCAACGCCCGGATTGAATGGAACAGGAATGCTGCGGCAAGGAATGCTGGAGAGATCCAACGTGGACGTCGTCGCGGAACTGGTGAATCTGATTCTCGCTCAACGGGCCTACGAGTTCAACACTCGATCGATCCGCACCGCGGACAACATGTTAAGCGAGACCAGTCAATTGATCCGGTGAGGCCATGAGAAAGTTGCTGCTGGCCCTTGTGCTGACGGCAGTCCCGATGGACTCGACCGTGGCCGACGACCTCGTCGTCATTCATTTACGCGATCGAGCAACGGTGACTCGCCGGCAGGTCTGTCTGCATGAGGTGGCCGAAATTACCGGCGGCTCCGAAGCTCAGCGACAAACGATCGCAAAACTGGATATCGACGATCTGCCCCCCGCGGGCCGAATCCGTACCTGCTCGCGTGCTCAGATCGTCTATCGCCTCCGACTCGCAGGGATTCCGGCGGACTCATTTCGCTTGGACGGTGCCGAGAGCGTGATCCTCATTCCCCAGCGCCGGCGCTTGTCAGCGATGCAGGTCGAGGAGGTGGCACGTCGCACCATCCTGCAAGCGCTGCCGGCTGCTCGCCCTGTCGAGATCCGCCTCGCCCATCCTATCGTCGCAGCTCTTCCCGAGTTGGCCGAGGACGAGACCCCAACTTTCGATGCCTCGCCGGCCCAACCGATCCGAGGGCCGGGGCGGGTCCAAGTCAATGTCACGATTCGCGTCAATGGAGAGCATCGTCTGTCGCTGCCGGTCTACCTTGAGATTGACGGATCCGGCAGAACGCCTGCGCCCGAGTCCGCCTTCGCCGTCCGCAGTGGCGACGTCGTCCGGATGAGCGTGACCATGGGGAACCTGAAGATTACCGGCACCGGAGAAGCCCTGCAATCGGGCCGCGTCGGAGACCTAATCCGAGTCAGGAACGTGGATTCCAAAATCGTCGTCACCGGTCGCGTCATGGGGCCGAAGTCGGTCGTCATCGAAACTCCCGAGCCTTAGGAGGAGGCCATGCGATCATTCTCGCGGCGGCTGCTGCTGCTTGGATCACTCCTCACGATCCCGGGTGGGGCGTGGGGCGACTCGATTTGGGATCGAAAAGACCGTCGGGCCGCGTTTTTATTCGAGGACAACAACGCCCGACAGATCGGCGACATCCTGACGGTCGCGATCAATGAATCGACCGAGGCGAATGAGCGCGAGGAGCGTGCCCTGGACAAGCGTGGTGGCAAAGGTGGAACACTCGGCGTGTCGGCGAAAAGCGGCAGCGGCGGCAGTGCCAAGTTCGATATGGACATGAGTGGCAACGTCCGGCGGAACTTCAATGGCAGCGCCCAACTCACCAGCGATCGCCGCTTCCTCGATCGGATCACGGTGACCGTAGTGGATGTCCTGCCCAATGGCAATCTGGTCATCGAGGGTTATCGCAGCCGGATCGTCGGTGGGGAACGTCGCGATCTGCGGATCACCGGAATCGTCCGCCCGGCCGACATTGGTGCTCAGAATACAGTCGAATCGCGGTTCGTCGCCAATTTCCGAGTCACCTACATCGGCCACGGACCCAGTTCGCGTTATGTCGAGCAAGGATGGTGGGGCCGAGTCTGGAATGCCCTTTGGCCGTATTGAGCCACGAAGGAACATCTCATGCGAAGCCTGAAGCCGTCGCGGACGCTCGTCACCATGCTGCTCGTGGTCGCGGCCGCTCCATGGGTCGGAGCCCAGGTCCGCATTAAAGACATCACCGAATGGGATGGCGCCCGCAGCAATCAACTGTACGGGTTCGGCCTGGTCGTCGGGTTGGATGGGACGGGAAGCCGAAGTCCCGCGACACAGAAGATTGCCGTCGAAATGTTACAGAAGTTAAACGTGACCGCGACGATTTTCAGCCAACTGCCCTCGGATGCCGTCTTTCGCTCGACGAGCATTTCCTCGGTGATGGTGACAGCGGAATTGGGTCCGTTCACGCGGAAAGGCTCGAAGATCGACGTGACGGTGGCGGCCTTGGACGATGCTCGAAGTCTGCAAGGGGGGTATCTATTACTGACGCCGTTACGCGGTGCGGACGGCGAGGTGTACGCGACGGCCCAAGGCCCGCTGTCGATTGGCGGATTCGCCGCCCGCGGGCAGGCCGCCTCGGTTCAGAAAAATCAACTGAATATCGGGCGAATCCCCAACGGGGCCGACGTACAGCGAGAAGAAATCGGCTTGATCGTGCGCGACGGAAAATCGCGCTTGCTTCTCAAAGAACCGGACGTGAACACTTCGCGATTGATCGCGAAAGCTTTGAACCGCCGCTACCCCGATTGTGCCATCGCCCAGGATGCCGGCGCAGTGCTGGTCTGCGTGCCTCCGAGTCGATTGACCGATCCCATGGGGTTTCTCGCCGAGGTGGGTCTGGCCGAGATCACGCCGGATGTGCCGGCCCGCATCGTCATCAACGAGCGAACCGGCACCGTGGTTGCCGGCGAGCATGTCACGATCAGCACGACAGCGGTGGCTCACGGCAACCTGGTCATCATCACCACCGAAACGCCCGAGGTGTCGCAACCGCAGGCTCCCCTGATCGGCAACGCGGCTGGCGAAACCGTCGTCGTCCCCCGAACGCAGATGGATGTCGAAGAGCAACGACCGCGGTTGAACATCGTACCCCGAGCGACGACGGTAGCTGATGTCGCCCGAGCCTTGAACGCCTTGGGCGTCTCGCCTCGCGATTTGATCTCGATTTTCCAGGCGTTGAAGCGCGCGGGTGCCTTGCACGCGGAAATCATCATCATGTAACGACCCGAGGGATCAACATGGACGGCTTCGGTCTCACTCCCTTCGTTCCCAGCATTTCCGCCAGCTGGGGACCTGATTTGTATGGTACACTTGGCAAAACCGGGCGCTTGACCCCCGCCGATGCCGCACGCGAAGCCGAGACGATGTTTTTGTCGCTGCTACTGAAAGAAATGCGACAATCGTTCGACTCGGAAGAGTCCTTGTTCGCGGGGGACAAGGGCGACGTGTACGGCGGGTTGTTCGACTTCCTCATGAGTCGTCACCTCGCCGAGAATGGCGGCATCGGTCTTGCCACGGCGTGGAGTCAGCAGTTACAGCAGGCAACCTCGACGAAATCACCGCATGACTCACGAACTCGCTCAACGCTGTCTGACGTATCTAGCCCTTGAGGAGCAATCGCTCGACGCCTTGCGCCAGGCCATCGCTTGTGTTCGCGACGCCTGGAACGGCGGAGATCGGCGACGACTCACCGAGAGGATCGAACTCCTCGGGAAGGCCTGCCAGCAATCGGTCGAGCTTCAGCAGCAGCAACGAGCCTTAGCCGAGCAACTCGGCCCACCCTTCCCCTCTCTCACGGAAATCGCGGCCCTGCTCCCCCCTTCCGATGCCGCCGAACTCGCTCGTCTGCAACAACGACGCCAACTTCTTGTGAACGGGATGCGGGAAGACGTGCACCGACTCCATCAGGTGTTGCATCACGGCCACACTCTTCTGTCCAGCTTTCTGGCCCAGTGGCTGGGAGACAACGTGGAGCGGTACGGTCCCACGGGCGAGCGTCTGGTAAAACGGGAGACGACCTTATGAAGGCGACGGCCATCGGTTTGTCGGCTCTCTCGGTCGGCCAACGATCATTGGACGTGATTGGCCAGAACGTGGCGAACGCTGCCACGTCGGGTTTCCATCGCCGACGGGTTCACATGGTCCCGTTGGTCTACGACGGTTTTCACGGTACAGGCGTTGGGATCCAACGCATTGTCCGTTACGAAGATCGCATGCTCCGCTCAGCCATTTTGAATGCGACGGCTGAAAACGCGTGGGCCAAGGCACGGATCGACGTCGAAAATCAAGTCCAAAGTCTGGCGTCGGCAACGCAAATCGACCAGCAGATGGCACGGTTTTTCGACACCGCCACGCAACTGACCGCACGTCCCGCCGACCTGGCTTTGCGTCGAACCCTGTTGACGGCCAGTCAAGAGGTCGTTGCCTCCTTCCAGCGAACGGCAACCGGCTTAGGAGAGATTCAAGCCGCAGTCCGACGATCGGCGGAAGACACCGTCCGTGACATCAATCGACTCACCTCCAACATCGCCCAACTGAACAAAGAAATCGTGTACGTCGTGTCGAAGCGGGGCGAACCTCACGACCTCCGCGACCAGCAAGATGGTCTCATCGCCGAACTCGCCGAACTGGTGAACATCCGCGTGTTGCCGCAAACCGATGGCTCGAAACTCATCCTCGCTGCGGGCAGCCCCGTTGTGCTGGGAGGCGAGTCACTCCCACTGCAAGCCGGCATCGACAGTTTGGGTCGGCTCATTCTTTCTCCCCTTAGTTCCACGATCGAGTTACCCGTCACCGGTGGTCGTTTGGCAGGCCTGTTTCAAGAATACAACGACTTCCTGCCGGTCTACCAGGATCGATTGAACGATTTGGCCGCTCGGTGGATGCAAGCGATTGATCAAGTTCACGCCACGGGCTTGGGCCTTGACGGACCTTTCGCGCAGCTTTCCGGGATGAGACCCGTCGCGAATGTCAGTGTTCCTCTGAACAGTGCCTCAGCCGCACTTCCCCTCCAGAATGGGGATCTGTTTTTGACCATCACGGATGTCTCGACCGGCACCCGCGAATTAATCTCCATCTCCGTTAACCCGAGTTCAGACAGCTTAAGTGGTTTGGCAGCGATGATTGGAGCGGCGACGTCCGGACGAGTCATCGCGAGTATTTCTCCCAATCTCACCTTGGACCTGCAAGCCGCCCCGGGCTACCTCTTCGACTTCGCCGGACGCTTGCCCACATCACCCGAATCGGTGGCGATGGCGGGCACGTCTGTGCCGTCGGTGACAGGTGTGTTTGAGGGGGAGGCCAACGACCAATATTTCTTCCAGATCGTTGGCTCCGGGACCATCGGCGTGACGCCGGGATTGACACTGGAGGTGCGCGATCAGTTCAGTAATCTGCTCGCCACACATAACGTGGGCGATGGCTACACTCCCGGGACCGAGTTGTCCGCCACTCACGGCCTTCGTGTCGCCCTTTCCGCTGGCACCACGAACAATGGGACCTTCTCCACGCGCGTGATTGCTCAACCCGACACGGTCGGAATTCTGCCCGCCTTGGGGCTGCACTCGTTCTTCACCGGATCGGATGCCGCCAGCATCGCCGTTCATCCTCGACTTCTCGAAGATCCTCGACGCATCAGCGCCTCGCGCGATGGCCTGGCCGGCGACTCGCGAAATTTGGGTCGATTGGTCTCCTTGCGCGACCAACCTTTGCTGGAGACCGGCACGCGCACATTCGCGCAGTTCAGCCTCGATACTCAAGCCATGGTCGGCAACGAGATTCGATCGCAGGACGCTCGGCGTGAAGCAACCACCGCCTTGAAGTTAGAACTCGATCAGCAGGAGCAGGGACTGATCGGCGTCGATGTCAACGAAGAGATGGTCCGCTTACTCGAGTTTCAGCGGCTGATCGAGTCGGCAAGCAAATATCTAATGGTCGTGAATCGGGCATTGGACGCCGTCATGGAAATCTTCCGTTGATGAGATCGTTTCACCATGTTTTCCCGCGTGAGCACCCATCTTCTGACCGACACCTTTATCGAGCGGTTGCAATTGCAGACTCAACGACTCGCGGAGTTGCAAGAGCAGATCAGTTCGGGGCGTCGCCTCAGTCAGCCCGATCAGAACCCGTCCGCATTCGTTGAACTGCGACTCAACGAAGAGCAAGTGTCGCGATTGGCGACCTTTCGATTGAACATCACGACAGCCAACGCCCGGCTCAATCAAAGCGTCAGCACGCTCCAGGATGTGAACCTGATCCTGCGGCGCGCTCAGGAAATCGCCCTGGAGGCAAACAATGCCTCGACGGATGCGTCGGCCCGGACGGCCTATGCCTTAGAGATAGATGGCTTGATCAATCAACTCTTGCAAGCGGCGAACACCCGTGTGGGCGATGAGTACATTTTTTCCGGTACCGCGGTCAATCGGCAACCTTTCCGCGTGGCGGCAACCGATCCGGAAGGCCGACCGACACTGATTGAATATCGCGGAGGTAGCGAACCGACACGCGCCGTGGTGGCGTCAGACCGAACGATCGACGTCTACCCGCGAGGCGATCAAGTTTTCCAAAGGACGGGGTCCGACGTGTTCGATGCGTTACTGCAGTTGCGCGATGTGTTGCGCGATACAAGTCTCGATCCCCCGAGTCGAGCTCAAGCGATGCAACAGCGGCTGGAAGAGTTGCAATCCGCTCAGCAACTGGTTCTCGAGACGATCGGATATCAATCCGCGACTTTGGAGGCGTTGGAGGCGTTGGACGGCCAACTAGGGAATTTGAAGTTGGTGAGCCAAGAAAGAGTGGCTGATTTGGGCAACACCGACATCGTGGAAGTCGCCGTCCGCTTACGGGAGATCGAGAACCTGTACGAGGCGACGCTCGGCCTGACCGCCCGGATCATGCAAACCAGTTTTCTCGATTTCATCCGCTAGTACCGGAGACAACCCGATTGAGGGCTTCGGCGGCCGCCCGCTGGACATCGGAGGAAGCATCGCGGAGGGCATTTTGCAGAGCCTTGGCTGCCGGTGCCGCCGCTGGCCCCATCCGCCCGAGCATGCGGACGGCGTGGAGCCGAACCGCCTCGTCCGGATCGCTCAGATCCATTGTGTAGACTTGCAGCAGAGTCTCGGTGGTCAGGTTCTGCGATTGAACTTTCCGCAATGCATCAACCGCGACCCGGCGGACATCCGGATCGGGGTCGCGGGTGAGTTGCATCAAATCGGGGATCGCCGGCTCCGCATACCGCCCCTTGATTCCGAGTGCTTTGGCCGCATGCAATCGCACGGCGGCCGATGAACTGTGGGTCATCTTCCGTAGCGTCTGCAAATTGCGTATTTCGGGAGGCGCGAGGATCTGCCGCGTCGCTTCGCGAATCGCTTGGTCCAAATCGAAATCTCGGCCGGCCAGAGTGGCCAGGTCGGGTAAGGCGGATCGAGCGTCAAATCCGATTCGACCCAGGGTTTGGACCACCGACTCCAGCATCATCATGTCCCGACTTGCCCCCAATTGGGACACAAGAGCCGGAACCGCTGCTTTCGCTTCCGCGCCCAACTCGCCCAAAATATGCAATGCTTCCAGACGGGCGGAGCGTGGGGACCTTGGGTCGACCGCCAACGCCACCAGGCGATTCACGACCGCCTCCATCGCTGCCGGGCGATCAGGGTCCGCCGGTTCGCCCAGCACCAGAGCGAAGAGAACGTAACCGTGGAATCCCATGATGGAAGCCCCTCGGTCGGGCATCGCCTTCCATCGGCAAGATCGCCCGGAGAAAGTGAGAAAAACAGAAAAGATGACCTCGATTCGTGATCGGGCGGTTATCAATCTTTCCATTGTCTCCCAGGCGAATCCCGGGTATGCCCACGAGCGGCGAAGTCATGGCGAAGGAGGACATCCGCGATGAGACCAGCGCAAATAAAGTTGGGCGTGGCTGGTGAGACATCGTGGCTTGCCGGGTTGGTTTTTTCGATGACAATCGGATTGGCCGTCTCTCAAGGTGGCAATGACGACGGCAAAACAATTCCCCCGCCAAGGTCGAGTGAGAATCCCCAACCTGATCGACCAGCGCTCAGTTCGCCACGGACGACCCTCGACGATGCTACACAAAAGGAATTGCAGCGACTCCGCGCTGAATTGGAGGAATGGAAACGATCTCGGCTGGCCGATTCTCCCGCGCCCGGATCGGCTCCTTCTTCGGCGGCCGCCCCAAGAAACGACGGTGCCCACGAATCCGCGGATGCCGTGGCTGAGCGAGCTCGACTGAAGGCGCGATTGTTTGAACTGTTGGAGCAAATCCCGACGCGACGAATGCCGACCCCCGCCGCCCCTGCCGTCGCGCCAACTCCCGAATTAAACTCCGAGAACTTTCGACCGGTCGATCGAATCCGTTATCTGCAAAACCTGATGAAGGCCGGACAATACGCGACGGCCCTGAGGGCATTCCAAGTCATGGATCCGGCGAACCTGAGCGGGAAGCAAGGCGCGATGCTCCGCTACTTGCAGGCGTCGGCCCATCGACGCGCAGGTGACCTCGACGCAGCCAAGAAACTCTATGCCGAACTCGCTCAATCTCGGGAGGATGAGTTTCTTGCCGAATGCGCCGCCTGGCACTTGCAGGCGCTTCGCACTCGTGAGGAGTTGACCGGCCGTCTCGATACATCCCGCGCGGGCCGACGTGATCGGTGAGTCAATGGACCCACTTTCTTATCAACCGTCCGACTCCTCGCCCCATCGTGGGTTAGATGATTTGGTAGCAGAGGCCCTGACCTGCTTACAAGAATTCCGACAAATGATTCACAAGGGTCTGGCCACGCCGACGACCATCGAGACCCTCGTGGACCGCGTCGAATCGGCCTTCCGCAACATGCAGATCGTTCGCGACGACGATCGTGAACGCTTGAAGCCGTTGCGAGTCGCCCTTGATGCCGCCGTCCACGAGGCACAAACCTGGCTCGAAAATGTTGGCCGCCCCATGCTGCATAATCTGGCTCAACATGCCCGGGCCATGAAAGCCTATACCCCGCGATCGGACTCGCCCTGATTCGTCGGATAACTTCGTTCGGCAACGAGCAACACCTTGAAAACTTCTGAAATGGCTCCTCTCGCTCCGACCAACCGGCTCGACCCGTTGATCTTGATCTCGGCATCGGGACTTCCGAGCGAAGCGGTCGGCGATGGATTCATCGATCCTTCAGGCGACAGTGGAAACAGCGATTCGGCAACCGCCCCGACTTTCACGTTTGCTGCTATATTGGCTCCGCTGCTGCCTCCCTCCCCGGAATCTCAGTCGCCTTCTGTGGTCATCGAGTCTGAGGGATTTTCGGCCCCCATCCTGATGGTGACGACCGATGCGCTGGGTTCCGAGAACACCGGCCTACCCGGCATCGTTCATCGAGACATCCCCGCCCCTCACCCGCCGAGTTTTCCGACGATCACAATTTCACCGGCTGCGATGACCAAACCGCCCGAGAAACAAGAGGCAACGGCTCCCGCCCGACGCTCGGAAAATCCGATGCAAGGAGATGGGGAACAAACCGTTGCGATCATCCCAATGGTTGCCCCCGTCACGCTGACGTCGGCGGACGAGGGTGGCGAAGGAACGGCCGAGATGAGGACGACGGTCGTCGAACTTCATCGATCTCACCGTCCAACTCCGGTTGCGATGGATTCGCTCGGGGAGCCTTCGGACAATCCCTTCTCGGTGATTCGGCCCCGAAAGGACTCGGGGGAGGATCTCACGCGGGTAGCGTCGGTGCTCCCGATGGAGTTTTCGCACGACGATCACCCGGATACGATGCACGGACGAATTGCGGCACGAGTGCCGGATTTGCAGATGACATCTCGGTCCGACGTGGCCCCCAAAGAGGGGTTCGTAGGGCTTTCCGATAATGCTCCGCCACTGACGAGTGCCCACGAGCCGGAGACGCCGCGGATCAGCTTCCTGAGCGCTGTGCGCACTCAGCAAGGTTCGGAGCGAGAGGTTTTGTTACAGCTCGATCCGCCGAGTTTGGGCGAGGTGCGAATTCGCCTTCGTGAGTCCACCGAGGGTATCCGCGGCGAGATTCAGGTGACAAGGGCAGATGTTCAGGCCCTCTTGGAAAGTCGCTTACCCGAGCTGACCCGAGAATTGCACATCCGGGGGTTACACGCTGTGTCGTTTCTGATCGTGACGAGCGAAACGGGAGAACGTGCAAGTCAGGTGCGAGCGAGACCCGGTCCCACGCAGGTTCGCGAAGCCCTCTGGTTCCCTCCGGTCCGGAGAGTTCGCGAGATCAACGGTACCGGCCGGTTGGATGTTCGGGCCTGAAAACACTGTCGGAGGACAGGAGATGGGAACATCGACGGCGAGCATTGGAGCTATCGATCAGGAAAAATTCCTTGCCCTTTTGCTGGCGAATTTGCGGTATCAGGATCCGATGCAACCGGTGAACAACCACGAGTTTCTCAACCAACTGACTCAGTTTGCCAATTTGCAAGCCATGCAATCGCTCAACGCCAGTTTCGACCAGATGCTCCGCTTGCAGCAATTGACACAGGGGGCGAGCCTTTTGGGGAAAACGGTAACTTTCCTGACCAATGGAATGCTCAGCATGGGGCGGGTGTCGGGTATTGCGGTCGAGAATGGCAAAATCTTGTTGGATTTGGGTGGTCGGCGTATCGGCTTGGACGCGGTTCGCTCTCTCAGTGCATGATGCTTCATGATCGACGTGCCGTCAGGAGAGAGAAGTCATGGCGCTCAATGCCATCTTTGCGGGTGTCACCGGTCTGTCGGCGAATTCCCAGTTTCTTGACGTCGTGGGAAACAACCTTGCCAATAGTTCGACCACCGCGTTCAAGTCACAGCGGGTGCTGTTCAAGGATCTGGTGTACCAAACGCTCAATGGAGGATCGACGGCGACCGCGGAGAGCGGGGCGGTCAATCCGAGTCAGATCGGCTTTGGAGTGGCGGTGGGTTCCATCGGTTCGATGTTCCAACAGGGAACGTTGGTGCCCACGGGCCGAAATCTCGACCTCGGTATTCAAGGGACGGGCTTTTTCGTGCTGGCCGACGGTCTTCGGACCGTGTACAGCCGGGCCGGCGCGTTTGACGTGGACCTGACCGGCTATCTCATCGATCCCGCGACTGGTATGAGAGTGCAACGATTCGGCAATGTCGGCGAGGGAGTCGGCGGCTTTCAAGTGCCAGGAAACATGGACCTCCGAGTGCCCTTGGGTGCGAGCAACCCCGGTCTGGCGACCGCGAACGTCATGTTGCAAGGCAATCTCGCGGCCACCATGCCGATCGGCGATAGCGTCAGCATGGCCTCGATCATTTACGACTCCCAAGGCCAGACACGCACCTTGGGTCTCACTTTGACCCGAGTCAGTGCGACCGATTTCTCCATCAGCGGAACGGTCACCGGCGGCACCGTCAGCATTCCTCCGACGAACATCGTTTTTAATTCATCGGGTTATTTGGTCTCGCCGAGCACTCTGACCATCAACCTACTCGGTCTCCCCGCCCCACAGTCGGTGACACTGGACTTCGGCACCCCGGGCGGGACCGACGGTTTGACGCTTTTCGGCGGAGCGTCGTCGGTGGCGATGATCTTTCAAGATGGATACGGACCCGGCACTTTGGACAGCGTCTCCGTCGATCGGAACGGGTTGGTGTTCGGCTTGTTCAGCAATGGCCGTACTGAACCCATCGCTCAGTTAGCCATCGCTCGTTTCATGGGGGAAGGAGGCTTGCTGCGCGAAGGGGATAATTATTTCCGGGAGTCGCCATCCAGCGGCCCCGCGCTGATCGGAGCGGCAGCGACCGGGGGTCGGGGAACAGTCGTCAGTGGAACGTTAGAAAGCTCGAACGTGGACATCGCCCAAGAATTCTCACGATTGATCCTCGCGCAACGAGGCTTTCAAATTAATGCCCGTGTCATCAGCATCAGTAACGAAGTGCTCCAGGAATTGGCGACCATTATTCGCTGACCGTGGAATCACCTGATCAGGCTGCATTCCGACTGGCTGCCAGCAGGGACATGATCTCTTCGACTGAAGGCGCGGTGGATGATCGCGGTTCGTAGCCGGGCAATAACGACGCAAATTCGCCACTGATCAGGTGGCAGAATTTAATGCCCGAGGGATCGACGGCCACCAGCACACGGCACCCGTCCGCCTCGATCAGTTGCCAACAACAGCGTCGCCCCAGCCAAAACTGCTGCAACAAGCGGAGGACGCGGCGATCTTCGGGCACCGAGCTCGATCGACGCGCCAGCCAAATTCCGACGGCCAGTCCCGCCAGCACGAGAAGGACGACCCCCATCATCGCGGCCAAGCGAAGCAAAATCGGTGCCATCTCCGGCATCGGAGGAGCGACGGGAGGAGTGTAGCCGGAACCGCCCTCACCGGAACTCTGGAGTAACGCGGACGAGAAGGAGTTCCAAACGTCCCACCATCGAATCATCGGTGTCCGCCTCCTGCGCGAGCCAGCTCGGTGATACGGATGGCGAATTTGTCGTCGAGGACGAGAACCTCGCCCAGGGCGAATACTTTGTCGCCGACGATCAATTCCACAGGTTGGCGAACGTCTCGGTCGAGACTGACGGTTGAGCCTGGTCCAAGTTTGAGGATGTCCCCGATACTCAAGGTGGAGCGTCCCAGACGAGCGGTCAGAACGATGGGGATGTCGGCCAACGATTCGAGGTGAGCCTCACTCTCGTTCGGCGGAGCGGGACTGATGGGGGGAAACTCTGCGGCGTGGGCGATGTGCTCGGGATCGGTTTTGGATTCGATGTCACTCACGGTCGACGCCTCCCTGCTCGGCCGACGTTGTGCAACGAAACTAACTGGATTCGGCCCAGGCTGCCGCGATCCGGACTGCGACTTCCGTCCCGATCACGCCGGGCCAGACCTGAAACCGAGGCAACCCACTCAGCGATGCCCGCAGCGGTGCATGAATCGGTTGATCCAGCACGATGACGTCGCCCGGACTCAGTCGGCTCAGTCGGGCGAAATTCATTCGGGCCTTGCCCAATTCAACGGTAAATTCGAGGGGCAACTGACGCACGGCGGCTTCCAAAGCCCCACGGTCGAACGTTTGTTGTTCGGCCGGCTCATTCTCAGGCCGCGACCACAAGTCGGTGGAGAACAAAAGGAGGATTTCCGTGTCGTCGGTCGCCGTGGGACGAAGCCGAGCGAGCAGGATCGGCCGAGCCGGATCGAGCCGACACACGACCATCGGCCTTCCTTGTTCGAGCAGACGAACTGCGGGTGGCTGCGAGGTAGGGTAGGCAGCACGGATCGGTTCCAAGAACTGAGGAATCAAATAATTCAAGGAATCGCGCTCGACCGTCGTCAGGTCACGGTCCGGCGGCAACTGGGTCTGATTCTCGCCCAGAGCCCGGGCAAGCAGCCATAAGACCAGCGGACGCGGAACGACCAGGCAAATCGCGTGGTTGTCGAGTTCCAGGGCAAAGCCGAGTTGGTGGTCGGCGAGGGAAGCGAGAGCTTGACGGGCCAGGGTCTTGCCGATGTCGCTCAGTCGCCACTCCAGGCCGATCGCGTGACGAGCGGAGAGTCTCGCTGCTGTTTCGAGCCACTCGCGAGCTCCGAGCTCCGCCGGACCAAGGGGAGGATGGCGAAAGTCGAAGGGATGGGCAGTCATTGCACCACGAATTCCTCGAACAAAACCTCAAATTCGATGCCTTCCCCGTGAGGAAAGAGAAACTCTTCAAATCGTTCCTGAATTTCCCTTTGACATCGTTTCACGCCGACGGTACCGGCGACATCCTTCAGCGATTTGCCCGACAGGTGACTAATCAGCCAGTCTTTCATGACCGGTTTGCGCTTTTCCAATTCCTTGGTGAGGTCCTTCGCCGCTTCGGAGTCCACCTGGATGACGATTTTGACCCGAAGATACCGTGTCATCCGACTTTCCGCCAGATTGACGGCTACATCGCCGAAGGCGATGATTGTCGGTTCGGCACTCTCGGCTTTTTTCTTCTTCGGAGCCTCCTCGGCCGATTTCCCGAAGCTGCCGGCACCCAAGACGACCGGCAGCGCCGCCCCGGCGACAATACTGACGACGGCTAAAAGAATCCAGATGACTTTCTTCTTCCCCGATTTCGGCGTTTGCTCGGCCGCGGCTGGTTTCTCGGCTTGCGTCTGCGTCTCGGCCATGTCTCGACTCCACGGAATACCGGCACTGAATCATAGGTCAAAAGGATCAACTGTGCCGGAAAATCCGAACAGAGCGTCGGGTAAGCCATTGGAGAAACGGCCGCGACGAACGATCGCCCTACCTGGGAGAAATCGGCTCGGCCCCTTGAGAACTGTCAAGGCGCTGACGGGAGGGTCACCAGAGCTTGAGCGACCTCGCGACAGACAAAGCGCTGAAAAAGCATGGGAGACTCCAAAGCCAATTCGTCGGCTCGGCCGTCCGTCGGAATCGGTGGACCACGGAAATACTGATACCATCGGGGCGGCTCGGCACATCGGTAAAGGTCGCGTGCCCGCTGCGCGACGGCGGGGTCGCTGCTGTCCCAAAGCCCGTCCACACTGGCGACGACCTTCGCCTCCTGAGGGCTGATCGCCTGAACTACAAGGCCGACTCGGGGCCGAGTGTACGGCAGGTACTGCGTGATGGCGACATGGATGACCACATCAGCGTGGAAATG
>CAKZUU010000119.1 GCA_937922175.1 uncultured Gemmataceae bacterium | reverse complement strand
TAACGGGAACATCATCTCCGTGTCCAATTTCAACGACGCCATGTTAGATTTGCCGCTCGTCAGTTCGCAGGCCAACGCCGAGTTGATATTCGAGTGTTGGACCGAGCGAATCCCGCCGCTCGGGACTCGGGTTTTCGTTGTTCTCGAACCGGTCCTCGAAGAGCCGAAGCGGTGACCATGGTTGTCTCCGGTTCTTGGATGCGCGCCGAGCTGGTCAATAGGATTTCCTCGGGAGTTGAACCGGGATTTTCAAACGTTTTCCGTCGCGCACCACATCATAGGTGATCGTATCGCCGACGCGGTAATGGCGTCGGACCCAAACATTGAATTGCGCCATCGTCATTTCGAGTTCTTTTCCGTCGGCCCCGATGATGATATCTCCTGGGCGGATCCCCGCTTGTTGAGCAGCCGTTGGCACAAAACTTCCTTGGGAGAAGGCGAGTCGGCCTGCCTTCAGACCGAGTCTGATCTTCTCCGCCGGCTCCAAATCGACACCATAGACAGAAGCGGCGGGTGGGATGTTCCACATTGAGGCCCGCCATGATATATCTGATTCGCGCCACCCCGGAGGCAGTCGCATCTCCGCCTCGCGCTCCGAGGTTCCGTCGAACCAACGAACAAACAGCCGCCCGCTCGGTGGCGCTTTGTGCAGGGCAAACTGGACGTCGGCATAAGAGAAAACCGCTCGGCCGGCGACCTCGCGCAGGACGGCCCCCGTGCGGAGTCCCGCTCGATCCGCGGGAGAGCCAGGGTGGACATCAGCCACGCGATTTTGCTCTTCCGGGTCGATGCTCCAACCGAGATTCTCCGGGGGAGGGTAAATCCAGAACATCTCGTCCCGCCAGGTCCCCCTTTCAAAGTGCATGTCCTGTTGAAATTCGTGGATTTGATGGCAGTGGATGCAACTGTTGGGTCGTAAGCGGCGGGCCGTCGGATATTCCTCCGGTCGGGAATAGTCGCTCGCCGGCTGATGGTCCTCCTCCCGACGACCGGCGGACCATTTCTCAAGATGCTGTTGCATCGTTCGTCGTAATCCCGAGGCGGTCAGATAGGTGTCCGGGGAACGGGCGTCTCGACCACCGAAGCGGCCCATCACCCGCCCCTGCGGATCCAGGAAAAACGCCGCCCAAGTCAGATCGTAGTCGAATTCAAACCGACGCAGATCCACTCCACGCATGTTGGTGATCCGCGCCAAAACGTAGTGGCGAGCAATCTCGGCGATGTCGCGGTCCAGACGAACAACCTGCTCGTCGAAGCTTCGGCAATCCTTTCAGCGCTCGCAGCGAAAAACGAGAAAGATAGGTTTTTGGCTCTTCTGGGCTTCGCTCAGGGCTTGTTCCAACGAGCGATGCCAACGGTCGTCGCCGCGAGCGGCCTCCCTGCAACTCAGCAGAACCAGCAGCAGCACCAAGGGACGTTTCATAAACGTTTCTCCGCATTACGCCGGCGAATTCCCGATCTTTTTAGGATAAACCCCGAGGTCCGACTATCGGCGGCGTTTTTTTCGCGGTGGGGGAGCTTCTCGACGGAACGTGTTGTCGCGTTTTTCGGCGGCGTCCTGAATTTCCCGCAGTTTCCTTTGAAGCCAAGTTTCTCCTCGCCCCTCGGGGGCTTTACCCGACGTGTCTTTGCTGACTTCTGATTCGGATCGTGACGGTTGGCGCGGCAGGAGTTTCCGCTCGGCTAAGCCCCAGAGCGTGCTGATGATGAAATACAGAACCAAGCCCGAGGCGGTTTTGTAGAAGAACAACCCGAAAAAGATCAGCATGTATTTCATCATCGCCTGCTGTTGCGCCTGTTGCTCGTCGGCGGGGGGCGGCGTCATCAGCTTTTGCTGCATCAACATCAAGGTGACGGCGATGATGGGTAATATGTTGAGGTATGGTCCGAGATAGTAAAATGCTCCTAACGATTCCGGCGTGCTGATGAAGGGGATCTTTTCCGACCACCATAACAACATGTCGGGTGCGGTGAGGCTTTCGGCCCAAATGAACGGCTCCAGTCGGAAAAAGACGTTTTCCTGAAGCGCGTAATACAACCCCATGAAGATCGGCATCTGCAAAAAGAGCATCAAGCAGCCGCCCAATTGAGCCATGGGATTGACCCCATGATCTAACATGAGCTTCATTTTGGCCTGATGAATCTCTTCAGCTCGCCCTTCGCGTTTGAGCCGTTCCTCCAACTCTTTTAACTTGGGCTGCAAGACCGCCATTTTTTCTTGCATTTTCTGCATCGAGGCGGCTTGCTTTCGGCTGAGCGGAAGGAGAAGCAAACGCACCAGAACGGTCAACCCGATCACCGCGAGAAACGGTACCCGCAAGGTTCGCATCAAGAAGCCCAGGACACCGTGCATGAGATTGGTGAACGCGATGGTCAGGTCGCTCCAGCCAATGAAATGGGCGAATCGCCCCAACCAGGTATCCGTGTGCCAGTCTGTCAATGTCCGAAGGTTCAGAGATTTCTCATAGCGCTCAACCAATTCATGATCGACGGATCCATCGCGAAATTGGTAGAGTTGCCGAACCTTGACCGGGCCATGATAGAGCAAGAATCGATGCTCGATCGGAGCGTCTCCGGGAGTCAGGACTTCACTGACGACACGCGGCTGGATGTCGCCGAGCATCGGTTTGTCCTTGGGATGCTCGCCTTGGGCAGTGGCTCGGGTTCGCTCAATGAACGTGCGGTTCTCTTGCGTCTCGTCGATGCAGATGGCGCTGGCGAAGAACTGACCAGCGACGGCGGCGTACTGAATCTCGCCGGGACCGCGAAGCACCGCCTCGCTGCCCCATTGCGTATGAATCGACCCAGCGTCGTCCAAAACGCGATCGACTCGACCTTTCGCATCCTTGTAGCCGGTCACAAAATTGCGAAACACCGGCGTGTACCAGACACCCTCGATCGGGAGACGGTGCGCTCCGGAGAGTTGATAGCGGAGTGGCCGCGACATTGCCCCCGCCAATCTCTCGATTTTAAGCGTCAATCCGATGTGGTAATCTCGCCGATGGAGTGTAAAGGTCTTGGTCAAGCGCACGCCGGCGGAGAGTAATTCCGTCGTGAACACCACACGCTGGAAGTCAGACGACGGATCGACCTGTTTCTCGACGATCTGCCAGATCATCTCGCCCAGAGTCGATTCCGGTCGCGTCTCGTCGGGGGTAGCGTAGTGGTAAACGACAAACGACGGCTCCGCCCAATCCGGATGCATATTTTCCCGCTCGACCGGCGGTACATCCTCCGCGCTGGGAATCAAGTGCAGCGGTTGCGGAAGACCGTCGGGTTGCTTCACGCCGCGGCCGTACCAGTCGGCTTGGGGAAAACGTGGCACAACCACACGATCCACCCCGCCGCCCCGCGTCGTCAAGCGAACACGCAAGTTGTACCCCTCACCACCCAAGTCGATGAATTCGGGTTTCGGCCTTGCCGCTCGCGTCACCGAATCGCCGGCCACTCGGGCCGCCCCGGCGACGAATCCTGGGGGGCGCAACTCGGCACGCGTTTTCTCTTCCGCTGCCTCGGCGGCCGCTTTGTCCCGCACCTCACGCGGCAAAGATCGAGCCAGCTCCGCGGCGGCGAAGCTGGCAACGTCTCCCAATCCCGTTCCCGTCGGTGCCAGTTCGAGCAACGGCCATAACTCGGATCGCACCAGTTGTTGCTGCTGAGGCGTCAACGTCTTCGGACGGAAATACGTCACATCGATCCAGTTATACACGAACATAAACAGCATCATGGTGATCATGAAAATCACCAGACGGCTGGTCGGGATCGCCGGGGCCGGTTGAGTTGTGGACACGTTCTAATGGCCTATCAATCGTTGGGTTCCGAACCGTCATTGTATGAAAGCGGTTCAAGGCGGCTCGCGGCTTGAAACTCTCCGTGTTTCCTCGTCCAAGGCCTTTGGGCATCGTCATTGCCTGGCGGCAAAGGGTTCCGCCTGGACTTTCGGAGCCGACTACATTGGATGCTGCCATTTCCTCCCATCGAAACGCCACGGTCTCTAATCGCTTGAAGTCCTTCCTATTTCAGGTCTTGACGAACTCATGGGGGTCAGGTCATTCGAGGATGCAAATTCATGCAACCTCCTGTTCACGCAAATCCTTGCATATTCTGGCGAATCGCTCGAAGAAACGGTGGCATGGCTTTCAAGGCCGCCGTCTCCCGATCACCATTAAAATCAAAAGTGGGAAAAATGGCTGGCGGTTGGTTAAGGACAAAGAAACTCATCCCGACGAAGCCAGTGAGTTCCCTTCCTTCCAAGGGGCAGGGCGCGTGGACAGGTCATGACCGAGAGGCCGGAGAATTCGGGACCAGCGGAGCAGCCGTCGATTTCGAGCGAATCGTCGGATCGATCGTTGCTGCAACGGCTTCGTCGGGGCGAAGATGATGCCGCGACCATGCTCTACATGCGCTACGCGCACCGGCTGTTGGCCCTGACTCGCAGTCAAGTGTCAACGGAACTGGCGGCCCAAGTGGAAGCGGAAGACATCGTGCAGTCGGTCTTCATGAGCTTCTTCCGCAAGGCCTCGCAGGGGTATTATGATGTTCCCAGCGGCGAGGATCTGTGGCGGCTGCTGTTGGTCATCACCTTAAACAAGATCCGGGCGAAGGGAAATTATTTCCGAGCGGCCAAGCGAGATGTCCGCCTGATTTCGGGCGGAGAGTTTCCGGACGGCGATCCGGGAATGGTCGCCCCGAACGAGGCCGCCTTGCATGAACTGCAAATGGTCATCCGCGAGGTGCTCGCTCAACTGTCGCCCAAATCGGCCCAGATCGTCGAACTTCGGATCGGAGGCTACGAGACCGCGGAGATTGCCCGCCGGGTGGAATGCTCTCTGCGCACGGTGGAGCGCGTGATCCAGGATTTCCGACGCCGCCTGAGTCGATTACTACAGCCGGAGGAATCGACTTGATCCCGTCTGCAACTTCTTCGATCGACGAGTTCATCGAACGATATGAACAGGCTCGACGACAGGGCACAGCGTCGATCGAGAAATTTCTCCCTCCCGCCGATCATCCTCAGTTTCGCACCATCCTGGTGGAACTCATCCGCGTTGAGATGGAGCATGATTGGCGGAGCGGCGTCCAACGCCGATTGACCGATTATCAGGCCCGTTTTCCGGAAATCTTCCGGGATCCGAAATGCCGCGGTGACCTCGCCTATGAGGAGTATCGCCTTCGTCTCGCTTCGGGAGAGAGGATCCATCGCGACGAGTACGCTGAGCGTTTCCAAGTTGATGTGTCGAATTGGCCGAAACACGACAGTCGGCGTGAAGGCAGTGGGAAGTTGTCGTCGGTCGTCCCAGCGACGCGAATCTGCCCGGAGCTATCGAGCCAAGTTATTCCGGTGGAGGACACGCCGTTCCCCGAAGTGGGGACGACGTTTTTGGATTTCGAGTTAACGCAGGAGTTGGGCCGCGGGGCCTTCGGTCGGGTGTATTTGGCCCGACAGAGATCGCTGGCCGGCCGATGGGTGGCCGTGAAAGTGACCCTCGACGCGACGGTGGAAGCCCAAGCCTTGGCACGGTTGCAACATACGAATGTCATGCCGATCTTTTCGGTGCACCAAGCGCCGCCATTCTCTGTCGTTTGCATGCCGTACTATCCGGCGATCACCTTGGACGAGCTGAACGAGCATCTGTTTCAACGGGCGACGCTTCATGACACAGCGTTGGGGGTGTTCGAGACCATTCGCGACAACGCCCGCATTCGAGAGGCAGCTCGTCGGGACAAGGAAAAGCCGGCGGACATTCCGCCTCATTGGGCACCGTTCCGGGATCGATCGCCTCTGGAGGCCTGCGTTTGGATCGGGGCGAGGTTGGCCGATGGGCTGGCTCACGCTCATGAGAGAGGAATCGTCCACCGTGATCTGAAACCGGCGAACATTCTGCTGACCGATGAGGTGCAGCCGCTGATCCTGGACTTCAATCTGGCCGGGAGTACCGACTTGCTCTCGGAACAGAAGGCGTTTTTTGGCGGGACGCTGCCGTACATGGCTCCGGAACTGCTGCAATCCTATCTGGAGCGTCGCCCGCTGGTGCATCCTCGCGGAGATGTCTATGCCTTGGGGGTAATTCTGTACGAGATGGTTACCCGCCGCCGTCCCTATCCGGTACCCAGTGGAGCCTTGCGAAGTGTGCTGGAATTGATGCTGGCGGATCGCTCAGGTCCTCCGCCCTCGCCGCGCTTGGCCAATCCTGCGGTCAGTCCCGGGCTGGACGCAATCATCCGCAAATGTCTGGATCCACACCCGTCGAAACGTTACCCCACGGCCCGGGAGCTTCACGAGGACCTTCAGCGAGAATTTGAACATCGCTCCCTGCGTCACGCATCGGAACCGTGGAGGAGCCGACTCCGCAAAGCTTTCCGCCACTTCCGCCAGCAACTGAGCGCGACCCGAGTCGGGTTATCGGCTTTGATCCTGATCCTCGTGATCGCTTGGGTCGGCGCGACCGGTTGGAGACGGGCGGAACAACTCGAGGCGAGGGAGAAATTCGATCGGTTTCGCGAAGATGTGAGCCGAGCGTTGATCGGTGGTCGTCAGGCGCGGAGCCTGGACTCGCTGGAGTCGCTTGTCGGCCGGTATCAGGCCGATGTGCGCCCCGACTGGTTTCAACGTGCGGACGTCGGGTTGCTGACGCACGACCAACAAATCGAATTGCGCCACCTCGTGGGCGATTTGTGGTTTTCGGTGGCCCAGGGACGAGTGCAACGACGGACGTCGGGAGAGTCGTCGCTGCAAATCCTGGAGGAGGCCCTGGACCGGAATCGTCGCGCGGAACGCGACTATCCCCCGGAGAGTGCCCCCCGAGCCGTTTGGTATCAGCGAGCCGATCTCCGCCGACAGCTGGTGGAATCGCTGGTGGCTGCCGGCTGGTGGCAAACCTTGTGGCATGAGCCCGACGCTTTTTTCCAGGCGATGACGCTTCTTCGACAGGCGGCTGAGGATGAACAGCGGGCCCGGATGTTGCCGATGCGTTCCGCTCGAGATTTCTTCCTCGAAACGCGCCTGGAGATGCCGGTCGATGATCCGGTCGCCCTGTTGGAGGAGGCTCAACACCGGCTCGACGCCGACCCCATGCGCTGGCTGTATCTGGGCGTCGCGTTTCGAGATGTTGGCCGATTCGACCGGGCCTTGGAGTGTTTGAACACAAGTTTAGCATTGAAACCGCGGAATCCGGCAGTGTTGGCCGCCCGAGGCGAAACTCGATTAGCCCAAGGCGATTTTTCCCGGGCGATCAAAGACTTCGATCAAGTTCTCGATCTCGAACCCGATTGGCCTCACGCTCGGACCAATCGTGCCTTGGCGCGACAACATGTGGGTGATCTGAAGGGGGCGGCCGAAGATTTACGATCGGCGTTGGCCGCCCGGCCCGACGATCTGGAACTTCGAGAACGTCTGGCCCGAGTTTACGACCAGACGGGTGAACGGGAAAAGGCTCAAAGGTTGCGCCGTGAGATCCTTGACGCGACGCCGACCGATGCCGAGGGATTTTTGATTCGTGCATTGTTGCAATCCGACCCGCAGGCGCGTCTTCGCGACATTGAGGCGGCCTTGCAGCTCCAGCCCCACCATTTGCTGGCCCTGCAGAACAAGGCGGAGACGCTGTCGGAGTACCTGAATCGGCCCGAAGAAGCAATCGCCGTCTTGAATGAAGCCATTCGTCGCCATCCTCGCAGCGGCGAGGCCTGGGGGGGGGCGCGCGGTGCTCCGCGCCAGGTTGGGGCAACTTGATTTGGCTCGCCAGGATGCCGAACAAGCGCTTCAAACAAACCGCCGCCCTCTGATCGTGTATCAAGCGGCCGGTACGTTTGCCTTGTGTGGAGACTTTCCTCGGGCCTTGGAACTCCTGAAAGAGGCCCTTCGCCGTGACCCGCAACTTCTCAAACTTGTTCCGACCGACCCGGATTTGGCTCCGCTCCGAAAACGGCCGGATTTCGCGACATTCCTCCGATCCGCTCAACTTATCCTCCAATGAAACAACGAGATATGTCACAAACGAGCCACCGTACTTGAAAACTCACGCTGAATTCAAAAAAAGAGAATTGGTAAAATAGGTAATTTATTGACAAAAAATTTTGGCGGGTCATCAGATGAATTGGAACTTTGCTCCTCGGGAAACAGGTCTGATAATTAGCCACAACTAGGTGACAAATGCCTTGGTCCATGACGAAGTCCCTCTCCCGGTGGTTTAACCGACGACCCCGAACGTGGGCAAGTTGTTGGCTCCGCTTGGAAATGTTGGAGAGTCGAGAGACGCCCACGTTGACCAACTCGCCTTGGCCGGATCCGCAACATCTGTCGCTGAGTTTCGCTCCAGACGGGACGTCCTTGTTGGGCGAGCCGAGCGTTTTGGCGAGCACCTTCGATCAAAGTCATCCCGGAACCTGGCGGCAAGAAATTCTTCGAGCCGTGCAGTCGTGGGTGATTCACGCGCACCTGAACGTCGGTTTGCGATCAGACGATGGCTCACCGTTCGGCACGCCGGGACGTTTGCAAGGCGACGCGCGATTCGGCGACATTCGGCTTGGCGCGGCGCCAATGACCAGTGAAACAATTGCGACCGCGGTGCGACCGGGCCGGACGACTCCGGGCACTTGGGCGGGCGACATCATTTTCAACAGTGCCACTGATTACAACGCCCAAAGTCTGGACCTGTTTACCATCGCGTTGCACGAGGTGGGCCACACGCTGGGGTTGAGAGACACGACTCAACCCGACTCCGTCATGAACTCGCGGTATCAACGAATCGTTGCCGGGCCGACGTCGCGGGATATCTCCGAATTGCAGAAGATCTACGGGGCACGTCCCCACGATGTGCATGAAGGCGTCGCCGGTAACAATTCTCTGCGAACGGCCACTCGGCTCGACACGACCCCCCGAGAAGATTTCCACCCGGACCTGCCGCTGATTGTCTACGGCGACATCACGTGTCGGACGGACGTTGATTTCTTCACGATCCGACCCGCACCCGGCTACAACGGTCCGATGACATTCCGGGTACAAACTGCGGGGCTCAGCTTGCTCAATCCCTCGCTGACCCTGTACGACAGCTCGGGCCAGATTCTCGCTCGATCCGCATCGACCAACTTGGGCGGCGGCGTCGTCCATCTGACATTGTCGGATGTGAACCCGGCATCAACCTATTATGTCCGAATCCAGGGAGCCACTCCCGATGTCTTCGGCATAGGACGATACAGCCTGGCGGTCATCCATGGCGAACTGCCGAACGGAAATGACACGGACGATGACAACGATGATGACGATGACAGCGATTGGAGCCTCGATCAACTCCAGGCCGTCATGACCGGTCCATTTGAAGCATTGCGCGGTCGCGAGCTACAAGCGCTCGTGGCCGATCCGAACCACCGAATCGGATCGGACGACGATGACGATGACGACTTGGATCATGCTCTTCCCGTTGCGACGGCCCATGGTTACGCGAGCAACACCCATTTCGTGGTGCTCGGCAGTTTGAGCGATTCGGCTGATGTCGATGTGTACCAGATCACCTCGCCTGGTCGGTTCCAAGGCGACCTGGGTGTCTTGACCGCGACCGCTTGGGGGATCGACGGCCAGCCGACGATCGCTCCGATCCGTCTGTTGGATGCGAATCGGCAAGAACTCACCGGCACCATCCTGGCAAATGGCGACGGTTCGTTCACGATTCAGGCGACGGGCATCGTACCGAATTCGACCTACTTTGTGCAAATCGGACCCGGTGACACGACCTCGGTCGGGAATTATGAACTGATCCTCGACTTTGGCAACCGAACGGCGGACATCATGGAATTCGCCACCGGCTCCTTGACGACGGCACAACCGGTGAGCGAATACGATTTGTTCGTGGCGAAGACGCAGATTTTTCATGTGTTGCTCGAGGCTCGAGGTGGCCCCGTCTCGGTCACACTTTTCGACGAAGCAGGCCGAGTTGTGACCCAGCTGCACGCGCAGGACGGGCAGGTCGGCGGCGGCAGCGGATGGGCTTTGACGCCGGGCCGCTATCGAGTCCGGATCGAGTCGGCGCAGCCGGCGACCTACCGCCTGTATGGCATGAGTATCTATGATTGGATCGGTCCGATCGCGGGCAATCCGGCAACCGAGCCGAAATATTCCGATCCGTCCAATCCGAATCAGCATGTTTACCCGACGCCGACCGGGCCGGTGACAACTGTTTCGCCGTTCCTTTGGTCGTTGCGGCTGTTTTAATGCTGGTTGGGTGTCCCCCTGGGACTCACCGCTAGGGGCCGATCTCGAAATGTCGGGGAAAACTGCTATTTGCCGGGGCACGCCTCTCGTCACATAATTCAAGAAGCCGTGGCACTTCCATCAGACCGCAGCATCCACGGTGGAGGAATGAGGCGTGCCACCAACGTCTGAGTCATCGTCGGCTGAACAAAAAGTGCCCGAGGCGTCGCCCGTCTCCGAGCCGGACTTAAGCGGTCATACGCTCGGAGAATTTCTGATCTTGCGTCGCCTCGGACGAGGCGGCATGGGTCAGGTCTACCTCGCCGAGCAGACGTCGTTGAAACGGAAAGTCGCGATCAAGATGCTCCGGCCGGAGTTGGCGGCTCATCAAACGGCGCTGCGCCGATTCCGCGCCGAAGCCGAGGCTGTCGCCAAACTCAATCATCCCAACATCGTGCAGATTTACGGAGTCGGCGAGCAGGATGGCATGCATTACATGGTGCTGGAATACGTCGAGGGACGAAATCTACGCGATTATTTGAATCGCAAGGGTCC